>JBBSDR010001672.1:0-1172 GCA_038240465.1 Gemmatales bacterium | reverse complement strand
TTTCCTTGTCGCCGGAAGTTCATCAACGCCTTCATCACGAGGTGGTCGGGAACAGGAGCAACGACCTTTCGCACGACCTCGCAGAATTGCTGCGCTTCGTGGGGATGACAGGCGAGTTCGTCCGCGGTCCAGTCCACGAAGAGGGCGTTGCGAAGTTCCTCGACCCTCTCGTAAAACTGCTCCCGCCCCAAAGTGTAGCCCACTGCTCGCAGATCAGCGTCCCAATCGACTCGACGGAAACTCTCCCGGCCACCTGATTCGCTTGTCGCTATTTGTCTCAGCGTGTCGAACACGGTCCCGATAAGATGGATCGTCTCACCGGTAACGGAGCCGATCACGAGAGTCAACTGGACGATTTCGGGACGGCCCGTGTCTTCCACAATCAGGAAGTGGGCCATGTCGTCGCTGTGTTCCTCCGTCCAGCCATCCCGGTCCCAACTGTCAGCGCTCGCCTCGTCCTTGTAGACGAAGAACTCACGCGAAGCACTCTGCTGGTCCGCAAGAACAGCGGTCAGCGGACGAACTTCCTCTTCCTCGGCATTCTGGAAGCGTGCCTCGGGCCAGAGTTCGAGAACGCCATCAAGGACGGACCGGACGTCAAATCCTTTTCGTGCGGTCTCGAAGATTACATCTTTGCCGCCGACCATACTACTCATGTTGCACCATGATCGATCTGCCGTGGTTCATCGACGTCGGGGGCCGAAAGGGGTCAGGGGGCCGAAAGGGGTCAGCCCCCGCGAGAGTTGGTAGGCTTGTCTGTCCCCGGCTTGTCCTTGTCAGGCTTGTCCGCGCCGGGCTTATCTGTGGAACCCGCATGGGACCCCGGGACTTTCTTGTCCGCATCACCCCCGGAACAGCCGCTGAGACTCCACAGGAGCATCAACACAGGAACAAGCGTTATTCTGGGTTTCATGAAGGGATTCCCTGGTTGAGGGCTGCCTTTCGGCACGAGGGTGCGCATTCTTCCTATATCTCTTACCATAGCTAATGCGCGGAGTGTGACAGAAAAAAGGAGCGAATCAAGAGGCGAATCAAGGGTTCCTGGAGGCGAATCAAGGGTTCCTGGAACCGTTTCCGCGCCGCCGCACCACGAACGAGAGCAGGCACGCCCGCCCCTGCTCGGTGTTCGCGGGAAGAACACGGGCAGGCGCTGAGATGTTTCTCTTTTGGGG
>JBBSDR010001671.1:0-1199 GCA_038240465.1 Gemmatales bacterium | reverse complement strand
CTTGCTGTCCGGAGTGAAGGTGAAATTCTCGTCCGTCTCGAAGGTTGAGGACGTCGGAAAGGCATCGCGATCACCCGGCGTGACGTCTTTCGGCTCGCCGCCCTTGTTGTCGTTGAAGGGCATGACGAAGAGATGCTGCCGCTTGTCCTCGACGTAGGAATCCCAGTGGCGGAAGAAGAGGCGATTGAAGACTTTTGCCTTGACGGGGTTCTTGGCGATCTCGTCGGCCTTCTTCTTGTTGGCCTCGTCGCTCTCCTTGAAGGGTTTCGACGAGAACTCCGGATAGACGGCCGAGACGAACGCGATGGTTTTGCCGTCCGGCGACCAGAGGGCGTTCGAGGCATCAGTGCTGATGGTGGTCAGTTGGCGTGCCTCACCGCCGGCAAGGGCGATGCACCAAAGTTGAGAGGGGCCGCCGCGATTCGACTCGAACAGAATGTGTTTGCCGTCCGGCGACCAGCGCGGATGGCGGTCCTTCTTGCCGGGGACATTGGTGAGTTGGCGCGGCTCGCTCTTACCATCGGTCGCTGCCAGCCAGATGCTCGACGCGGTACTGTTATTGTCGAGATCGACGCTGGTGACGACATAGGCGACGAGTTTGCCGTCGGGACTGATGCGTGGATCGGCGACTCGTTTGAACTTGAACATGTCGGCCAGATCGAGGGGACGTTTGCCCGCGGCGGCCGCGGAATCGACCATCGCCAGGCCGGCGACCAGGGCGAGCAACAGCAGAAGCAGCTTCATCGTTCTTCCTTGGCCAGATGAGGAATGATTTCCACCCACGATCACGGCATTATAGAATGAAGCGCCCCCTGGAGACCGCACATGCCGCTCAAGACGAAACGCTGGGACGACCCAAGCGAACCCGACGATGGCTTTCGACTGCTGATCTGCCGCTATCGGCCGCGCGCGCTGCCGAAGAAAAAAGAGACCTGGCACAAGCATTACAGCGAACTGGGACCGAGCCGGGCGCTGCACGCCGCCTTCTACGGCAAGACCGGCGCACCGATCACCTGGGAGGAGTATCGCCGTCGCTACCTGGAGGAGATCAAGGCGCAGGCGTATCTGATCAAGGACATCGCCTCGCTGATCGCGGAGGGCAAGACGATCACGCTGCTCTGTTCGTCGGCCTGCACCGACGCCGCCCACTGTCACCGGACCCTTCTCAAGGAGTTGATCGAGGCGGAGATAGCCGCGCT
>JBBSDR010001670.1:0-1260 GCA_038240465.1 Gemmatales bacterium | reverse complement strand
CGGGACCGGACGGGATATGGAACTGCTCGCGAAACCGGGCCAGTGGGTCCGCCCGGTCTTTCTCGACAGCGAATGCCTCCCCGTGCTGATATGCGATGGTCATGCCTTGCATTTTACGCAGGGCAAGCGTCCTCGTTTGCTCTGCGAGAAGACAGCCCCTGTCAGGCGTCAAGGGCGTCTGATATGCTCAACTCCGGGTTGCGACGTCAACATTCTGGAGGATCGTCCTCGTGGCAGACTGGAAAAAAGTGGCCAGGCGCGCCCTGTTGCTCGATGGCCGAATCGACCTGAAGGAAACAGCCGTCATCCGCGAGGAAATCTTCGCCGACGATCGCGTCGATAAGAGCGAACTGGAGTTCCTGTTCAGCTTGCGGCGGGATGCCGAGAGCGTTGTCCAGGCATTCAGCGACTTGTTCTTCGCCGCGGTCAAAAAACACATGCTCGAAGATGGCAGCATCAGCACGGCCGAGGCGAAGTGGCTGCGCAAGATGATCTTCGCTGATGGCACCGTCGATGACGACGAGAAGAAGCTGATGCAGGAACTCAAGGCCGGCGCCCGCGACACGGCGCCCGAGTTCCAGAAACTCTTCGACGAGATCATGAAAGCGTGAGTATTCTTCGTGACCCTCGGTAAACCGGCCGCATGTGACCTCACCTCCTCGAACGATGTTGACTCTTCACCATGATAGACGATCCCTTTGACCGCGGCACCGAACGAACCAATGCCCAGGCGCGCCTGCGGGCCCCGGCCATCTGTTTTATTGTGATCAGCACCCTCAACCTGCTGCTGGCGCTGTGGATGCTCCTTGGCTCTTTCACCTACGTCCGCATGGATGACGATGAATTTCAGCGATTTGTCAAAGAGCAGTGGAACGGCATGAGCGCCGAACAGAGGCAATCCCTCACCAACCAGGGCTGGACGTTTACAAGCCTGGAGCAACTCCTTCGCAAGTCCATGGCGGGAATGGCAATCTGGATGAGTGTCTGTGCTGTCTTCGCGGTGATTTCCATTCTCGGCGGCGTGGGGATGCTCAAACTGCGCTGGCGCGGTCTTGCAATCACAGGGACCATCCTGACCACGATCCCTGCTCTCTCCTGTATGAGTTGCGTGCTGATCGGCGAAGGGATCGGCATCTGGTGCATGGTGGTCCTGTTCAACAGCGACGTCACTGCCGGCTTCGCCGCGAATCGGCCCGACTCCGGTGGCTCGGAAGACGTCGCTGAACCAGATTACCGCCGTTGATCGCCGGGGGGGGGGGG
>JBBSDR010001669.1:0-1376 GCA_038240465.1 Gemmatales bacterium | reverse complement strand
GGGTGCTGCAAGGTCATGCCGACCTTGCCCTCGCGCATGAACGAGTCGATCTTGGCCTTGTTCTCGCTCCACTTGCGGCGCAGCACCTTGATGGCGACGATGCGGCCCGAGCGCGGATCGTCGGCGCGATAGACCCGGCCAAAGCTGCCCGAGGCGATTTTGTAGAGAAGGCGATAGCCGCCGAGAAAGAAACCGTCGGTGTCGCCCTTGAGCAGCTTCTGGGTATGCAGGGGGGTGAGGAAGCCTTTCCGCTCCAACGTCTTGAGCAGTTTCATCGTGTCCGTGGTCTTGCCGCCGAGTTCTTCCCAGGCCTGAACGAGTTGTTCCTCGGTCACCAGGCCGATGCGCTGGGCGAGTTGGGCAACGGTGGCGGCGTCGGGAGTGGACATGATCTCGTGACGGTTCTCGAAAGGTCCTGTGGGCCAGAGGCGAGCGCGTCCTCTGCTTTCCTTGTCATAATTGTAACGATTTCCCTCCCGGTTGAACAAGCGGCCTCTTTGTCAGACGGCCGGCACGGGGACCGGGGAGGCGGAGAAAATGAGGATGCCGAGGATCCGATCGAGTTGATGCAGGTGATATTCGGACCGATCGATATAGGCCTTCGTGTTGTCGAGTTTCAAGAACCGCCATAAGGTCCCCGACGTCAAGACGCCGTAGACGGGTCCGCAGCCATTCCCTTCTCGTTCGTTGAAGATTCGCGCCGCCACCATGGAAGCAACGCACTGACCCAGGCCCGGAAGATAATCGTCTTTTTTCGCCTCGACGATGGCCACCACCGGATGACTGATGAAGTAACGTTCCTCGGAGCGAGTCAGGAGGAAATCGCAGGCTCCGTTGAGTCCCTGGTCCTTATCCACATCGAAGGTCATTCCCGAAAACAGACGCACGGGTTGCGGCGCCAGTCCGACAGCCGCCATCAGAATCGGAGCGATGATCAGCTCCGACCGCGCCTTTTCGGTATTCATCGGCAGAGCGGCAGGCACCCACATGTCGAGAAGGTGGCTCAGCCAGGCGGGGACCTCGACGCCGGGGACCGACGAGAACAGATCCCTGTTCTCGTCGGTACTCAGGCCCAATCGGTCCCGCGCGGTCTTCAGATCGAAATCGGCGAATGCCATTGTCGTGAGCCATCAAGAAGAGGATCAATCCCGCTGGAGGATTATTCTATCGCTCACTTGCCGCCGCGCACCCGAAGCGTCAGTTCTTCCACGGGAATCAGCTTCGTTTTGCTTTCTGTCTTTTTCTCGCCGCAGCCACAGCCCTTGGCGCAGCCGCCGCGTCCGCTCCACGTCTTCCACGTCTGCCGCGCCAGATACAGCACGGCACAGCCTACTATCAGCCCGACGACGATCAGTTGTTCGTTCATCGTCCTTCTC
>JBBSDR010001668.1:0-1428 GCA_038240465.1 Gemmatales bacterium | reverse complement strand
GGTCGCCGCCGAAGATGGCAATCGTCTCGCCGGGCAGACCGACGAGGCGCTTGATGTAATTCATCGCGACGCCATTGGTCTGTGGTTCCTTGGGATACTTGAAGACGACGACGTCGAGGCGGTCCGGCGTCCCGTAGTTGGCCAGGGAGGCGTCGTACAGGAACTTGCCGACCAGGACACGATCGCCGCTGGAAGGGCCGGGATCGGCAATCTCGACATACTCATTGCCTTGCACTCCCTCGCGCGGCAGCCGCCAGCGTGGGGCGACCAGACGGATGTTGCGGCGACAGTTGGGACAGGTGCAGCCGTTGATCTCCGCCGGCTGCTGGTCCGACGGATCGACTTCCCGCGAGCAGTTGACCGGAAACTCGTAGCCGCAGGACGGACAGGTCACTATTTTCTGGTAGCCGTAGAGCGTCTCGGCCATCGAGCCGGTGGGAATGACGAACGCCTCGGCCGCGAACGATTTCAGCAGCAGCACGAGAACGACCACGAAGACAATCGTCTCGACGATCTCGCGTCCACCCGTCTCGGCAGGCCGGATATTGGGGGGCAGTTGGGCGTGGGCCTTGAGCGTCGCTTTCGAGATCGGCCAGTGAACCAGCGACCGCGCCGCCCACAGGCCGATGAGAGTCGCCACGATCGCTCCACCTCGTGCAGCCGAGTTCTCGGTCCCCATCGTCATCAGGACGAGCAAGGTGACGATCCCGACTGCAACTGCGAGAAGGACCTGGACGCCGAAGTTGGCAAGAAGAAGTTGCCAGGTGAGCGGAGTCACCAGGAGGCCATCGCTTCCGAGTTTATCATTTGCCGAACTAACCCCTGATTGGGAAGCGGCGAACGCCGACGAGGGGAGCGGCCAGGTAAGGTACTTGTTGAGCAAGGGACTAACCGCCAGAAGCACCACGAATCCGACGTACCGAGGGATAGGCCCCGAAACTCCGAGACCCAAGATGATAAAGGCACCCGCGAACACTCCAATGGCAACGGCACTGAGAAACTGAAGCGTGTAATTCAGCACCCACATCCACAGCGGAAATGTCTCGGGATGCGATGCCGGCGGCTGAAGACCAGCCGGGGATTGCGATGAGGAAGATGCCTGTACGCTCGTGGAGCGAGGCTGCGAAGGAGGGGAGCTAAAGCGATCCTCAGTCATGTATCACCCTGATTTCCCGCAGAACCCGCGCAGTCCGCCTGCGCACGAAAACGGATAGTACCTGAGCCATACCCCGCCGAGCAAGAGCCGCTTTGACCTGCGGCCCGGCTGTCGCCGATGCCACAGAAGTACCCGGCTGCACGAACATTCTAGGCACAGACACCTTGCGCGACCCACTCCTGTGGATCAACCGGATCTGCGATTCGGGCGTCCGGCTCTTTGGTCGCACTGGTTATTCGCTCAGCGACGCTTGTCGTTTATCACATTGTTGG
>JBBSDR010001667.1:0-1434 GCA_038240465.1 Gemmatales bacterium | reverse complement strand
GGCATCCCGTTCATCCCGGGCATTCTGCGCATCCTGCTCCAAGCTGCTCTGGTCGCGTTGAATCATCAAACGCAGTTCGTACAGTTCTCGTTCGTTTTCTTCCTGGGTAAACACGGTCAAGACCTCCATTGCACGGCGAATTTCGGGCACGTCAAGACTGGCTGGAAGCCGTTCCAGGTCCAGTTCCTCGCCGTGCCGCAGAAAGTAACACCATCGGTCCAGGGCGGTCGTCAACTGCTCGGCTGGCTTTTTGAACTTCGGCAACTCGATCAGGTGAATCTCCAGGTCGTCGCTGAACAACGCCCCATGCTTCTCTTCACGCAGGCGGAAAACCAGATGATGGTCGTCCAGGTCGGGAAACAGCGCCCGGTTGATGAAACAGAGAGAGATTGTGGGCCGCAGCGTCAGGTAGTTCTCGCCCTCGACCAGTTGCCGCGAGTGGAACTGGCTCCAGTAGTACAGCACCCGTTTGGGGAAGAACCAGGGCACCTGCCACTGCATCTCCAGATGGAACTGCCGGTTGCCCTGGTCGCGTGCCTTGACGTCGGCAATCGTAACCTTGTCTTCGGGAGAAGTCTTGTCGGTTTGTGACCGGACGATCTGGATTGCGGTGACCGGCCGGGCCGACTGGACCACGGCGTTTAGAAGGCCGATCAGCAGCCCGGCGGTATCCTCGCTGCCGAACAGCTTCTTGAATGCATAGTCCACTTTCGGATCGATGCCCAACCGCATACGGCTTTCCCGAGGCGCCCGCGTGTCTCTTGACAAGCATTGAACCTTCAGGCTTCTTTTTATGCAAGAGCAACACGATTTTCTGGAGGCGTGGATGTCTGCCTGCCACCTTGGACCGGCCGACAGCATTCGATACAACGATAGTCAAGCTTCTCGCCCCTGCCCGCCTTGCGGCCCTCACACAGGACGATCTCCATGAAGTGGTTCGCGAATGCTCTGCTCCTGCTCGCGCTTCCCGCCGTCACCAACGCCGCTCCGCTGCAACTCAAGGAGGGCGACCACATCTGCCTCATCGGCAATACCCTGGCCGATCGCATGCAGCACCACGGCTGGCTCGAAACGCACCTCCACGCCCGCTTTCCCCGGCACGACCTCAGCGTGCGCAACCTCGGCTACTCCGGCGATGAACTGCCGCTGTCGCTTCGCCTGCGCTCGGCCAATTTCGGCTCGCCCGATCAGTGGCTGAGCCGCTGCAAGGCCGACGTCGTTCTCGCCTTCTTCGGCTACAACGAATCCTTCGCCGGCAAGGAAGGTCTCGACAAGTTCAAACAGGAACTCGAAGGCTTCATCAAGCACACCCTCGCGCAGAAGTACAACGGCAAGTCGGCGCCTCGCATGGTCCTTTTCTCCCCTATCGGCCATGAATACTTGCACGACCGCAACTTGCCGGACGGAACCGAGAACAACAAACGCCTCGCGGTT
>JBBSDR010001666.1:0-1439 GCA_038240465.1 Gemmatales bacterium | reverse complement strand
GGCCATTACTGGCCCCGCTCACCGGCCAAAGAGGGAGCGAAGATGAAGCGAATCTGTGTCTTCTGCGGCTCGGCCCCTGGATCGCGACCCATCTATGGCGAGATGGCGCGACAGTTCGGCGCTCTCGTCGCCGCGCGCGGCCTGGAACTGGTCTACGGCGGCGGGCATGTCGGCATGATGGGCATCCTTGCCGATGCCGCCCTCGCTGCCGGAGGGCGTGTCATCGGCGTGATTCCACAGTCCATGGTCAGCCGCGAAATGGCTCATCCGGGAGCGACGCAGATGTGCATCGTCGAGACGATGCACCAGCGCAAGGCCCTGATGGCCGAGTTGTCCGATGCGTTCGTCGCCCTGCCCGGCGGCTCCGGGACTCTTGACGAGTTGTTCGAGATCCTGACCTGGCGCCAGTTGCGCTATCATTCCAGGCCGATTGGCCTGTTCAACGTCGAGGGCTATTACGATTCGCTGCTGGAATGGCTGGAAACGGCGTTCGCGGAGGGGTTCATCAAGAAGAAGCATCGCGGCCTGCTGATCGTCGAACAGGACGGCGTTGTCCTGCTCGATCGTCTCCAGCAGGGTTAGCGATGCTTTGGAAAACGTCTGGGGCAAGTTGGAAACGTGTCCTCGAGAGTCCCTACACCACGGCCTCAATGACTCGCCCGCGGCTGATCGGCAGCGGGCGATTGAGGGCGTCGCGCATCTCGGTCTCCGGGGGATAACCCAGACAGTGGAAGATCGTCGCTTGCAGGTCGCGTGCCTCGACCACGCCATCCGCCGGATAAGCGCCATTGCGGTCCGACGCGCCGTGGACCACACCGCCCTTGATGCCGCCTCCCGCCAGGGCCAGCGAGAAGACGTTGCCCCAGTGATCGCGGCCGGCGGCGGCGTTGAAGCGCGGCGTCCGGCCGAACTCGCCGAGCCAGACAACCAGCGTCGAGTCCAGCAGGCCGCGCTGGGCGAGGTCCTCCAGCAGCGCTGAGTAGACGCGATCCATCATCGGCATCAGCAGCGTCTTGAGCGCCAGGTTGTTCTTTTCGTGCGTGTCCCAGCCGCCCTGGTTGGGCTGGCCCTTGATGCGCGTCCAGTTGATCTGCACCAGCGACACGCCCGACTCGACGAGCCGTCGCGCAAGCAAGACACTCTGGGCGAACCGGCTGCGGCCATAACGGTCGCGCACGGCTGCCGGCTCCCGGGTCAGATCGAAAGCTTGCCGCGCCTGGGTCGAGCCGAGCAGGTCGAGGCTCTTGCGCGCGTGAGCGCTGTACTCGCCCGCCGTCCCACCCTGCTGCAAGCCGTCGAAGTGGCGATTGACCTGTTCGAGAAGGGAGCGGCGGTCGTCGAAGCGCAGCGGCGACACCTCGCCCGGCAGGCTCAGAGCGGGCATTGCCGCCTTGTCGTCCGATGGATCGCACAGGACTTGCCAGGGATCGTAGCGGCGT
>JBBSDR010001665.1:0-1439 GCA_038240465.1 Gemmatales bacterium | reverse complement strand
TTGTTTCGCTCGATGACCTTTCGCACCTCCGAAAACTCATCGATGAACAGGACAATGCGCCGGCGGGCCGCGCTGACGAATCCTCGAAGGAGATCGGCGAAGTTGGCGAAAAACTCCGTCCGGTCCCCGCGATTATAGCGGTTGGCAGCGAACAGGCCGTGGGTTAAACCTCTCACGTCCTGGTTTCCCCGTCCGATTCCCTGTTCCGCAAGTTTGGTGCTGATGGTCTGGATGATGGACTCGACCAGGTCTCGATACCTGACCTGCTCTCCCCCAAGTCTTTGCAAATCGATCTTGGCGAGGAGAAGCGTCTTGCCCAGACCCGGCCGGCTCTGCAGGGCTTCCTGAAGGCCCTCTTCAATCAGTGAGGTCTTTCCCATGCGCTGCAAACCGAAGACAGCCGTGTGAGTGCCACTCTCGATGGAATCGACGAGTTCGTCAATCTCATTCTGTCTGCCCTTGAACGTCTGCGGGGTCGCGGTCGTGTCGAACTCATACGGATTCTGCAATTCCTTCAGCGAACCGTCCGCCGTCGCTTTCGCGGCCGCGGCCATCGCTGCAGGCGCGAACTGAGGAACCGGACTCAGGATGGGCTTCTTGTTGATTTCCGTCTTCACGGCCACTTTCTTCCGCAATAAGCGCTGCACTTCGCCGGCCAGGTGTTCAATGTGCTTCTCGATCGCTCCTTCAAAGGCATTTTGCCACTGCCGGCGGCTGAGGTTCAGTTCCATGAAGGCCGAGAGGGGGCTATCCTCGATCTTGAAGGGAATGATGTGCATTTTCTTATTCGCAGCCAGAACGACCTCATTCATCACGTTTTCCGAGGCGTTCGAGCGCGAGGAGAAGACCAGGATCATCAGCCGGCTGCCGGTGATACCCTCGACGATGCTCGCGTTCCAATCCACTCCGGCCCGAATGTCGTTCGGGGCAATCCAGCAGCGAATGCCAAGGTCTCTGAACGAATTTTCCAACTGGAGGGCAACGCCCTTGTCCTCAGAAGAGTGGCTGATGAACACGTCGTATTTGTATCGCATGAACGCCTCTTGCCCCATGGAGCGGCCCGGATGGGACCGCGCGGCCTTCTCGTCGGGACTGTCCTTGCTCACCGGGTTTCGGCGGACGGTTTCTCTTTCAAACTCGGCGAAACGGGAGGACGAGGTGCGAGCCGTCCCAGCGCCGCCTTCGCCTCCTCGGTCAACTTCGCTCCAGCAGCTCCCTTTGCCAGCTCTTGAAGCATCTGCCGGGCCTGCGCCGTATTGATCTGCTCCAGTACCTCCACCGCTCGCACCTGGCGCAACACTTCGCCGCCGGTCGCCGGCCTCGCTGCGGCTTCGAGCAACTGCTGTAAGCGCTTGCTCACCTCGCTCGACAGCTTCGTCTCCAGCGCCGCCTTCATGGCTGGAGCGGCCTGTCCACCCAGCCGGGTCAGTTCCCGCATG
>JBBSDR010001664.1:0-1448 GCA_038240465.1 Gemmatales bacterium | reverse complement strand
TAAGCCGCAAGCGGCAAGAAAGAGGGAAAGTTGCCTCGGTCCTTACCCATCCTCTCGTGATAGGAGAGTTCCTCCCTTTTCTCCCGATCCACGATCCGCTCCTCCCTTTTCTCCCCATTCGCCGCTCGACCATTCCGATAACACTGAAAGATTCGGCAAGGCAGGCCATTGAGTCTTCCTGCCCGATTGTCGCCGCTGTTTGGGGACAAAGGGAAAACAACCATGAGTGTTTGGCGAGGATGGGCATGGATATGCGTTTGCGCGTTCTGTTGCACGGACGCAGGGGCCGAGGAACCAGCCGCGCTTGTGGACAGTTCGTCTCAGGCAGAGTTGGCTTCCGCGCTGGAGCCGCTGTTTCGACAAGTCCCCATCGAAGCAGAGTCCGCGAACCGAAGCTGGTGCGATCCCGAGCGCTTCTCGCTCCAGTTGCTGGAGGGAACGTATTTCGAGTCCGGACTCGGTCCGCATGCCCGGGACACTTACCTGCCCCGCATCGGGGCGCATAACTCCTCCTTCGATTATGCCATCACGAACCTGCGTCTGGGTTACAGGCCGTTTTTCTCTGCTGCGGGAGAGGAAACCTGGCTGGACCATCTCGAAGTGCTGGCCGACCTGAATCTCGCCGATATCTACGATGGTTTCGGCAATGTGATCGTCGGCCCCGCCGCATTTGTTCGTTACAATGGCTGCATCGGCACCAGCCTTGTTCCTTATGTCCAGGGCGGGGCGGGCATTATTTACACCGACGCATATCAGGATCGACAGCAGCGGATTATCGGCCAGGGACTCGAGTTCTTACTCGAAGTGGAAGTGGGCGTGCGTTGGCAGATGAGCGATACCTTATCGCTCGATGTCGAAGGGGGATTCCAGCACATTTCCAACGCTTGCCTGGCCGATCGCAATGGGGGTATGAATGCCTTCGGCGGTTCGATCGGCGTGACGTGGCGATTTGGAAGACGCCGCGAGGACTGAGCCGATAACCACGGAGAACGACATGGCTGGAACGATTGACTGGATGTATCTGCGCAAATCCTGAATGGGGTGCAAGAAAGCTCAGGGGTTCCTTGAGCAGGGCGACTGGAGCGTCAGCGAAGTAACGGACGCTTCCAAAGTCAAGAAGGCCCGTGCCGAGGCGCTGGCGCTGGCGAAATCGGTCCAGCGTGTGGTCGTCGGCCGCGGCAAGAAGGTGATCGTCATCGACATGAAGAAGGCGCCCCTGGCCGACGATGAGTTGGCCGGGTTGCTGCTGGGTCCGTCGGGCAATCTGAAGGCGCCGACGATCCGGCTCGGCGAGACGCTGCTGGTCGGCTTCAGCGAGGAGGCGTACCGGCAGACCCTTATTGGTTGACCTCACGGAGCAACGCCGGGCAAGGCGACCGGCAAGAGGTGAACTACCCGGTGGGACAGGCGTCTCGCCTGTCCGGACAGGCGAGACGCCTGTCCCACCG
>JBBSDR010001663.1:0-1450 GCA_038240465.1 Gemmatales bacterium | reverse complement strand
GACCCCGAGTTGAAGGAAAAGGCCAAGATGGCGCTGATCGAGATCGAGAAGGTGGCGCCCGGCTCGCTCTCGCCGGTCTATGCCCGGTTGGTCGCCTATCGCAAGCCGGCCGGGTCCGTCGAGACGCTGCTGGAGTTCCTGCCCTTCGCCGATGATGAGGTCGTTCTCGGTGAGGTGCAGTCGGCGCTCAGTGTGCTGGCCTACCAGGACGGCAAGCCCGCGCCGGCCCTGCTTGCGGCCCTCAAGGACAAGTTCCCACTGCGCCGCTCCGTTGCTGCCGAGGCCCTGGCCGCCGGGGGATCGGCAAAGGAACTGGACGAGGTTCGCAAGCTGCTCAAGGACAGCGACAATGTCGTGAAGGTCAAGACGGCCATCGCTCTTGCCAACGCGCGGGACAAGGACGCCGTCGTCTTCTTGATCCAGTCGCTCACCGATCTGCCGGCCGAACAGGCCCCCCTGGTGGAAGAGTTCCTCTCGCGGCTGGCTGGCGACGATGCCCCCGCGGGACAACTGGGGGCTGATGTCGATGCGCGAAAGAAGCGAGCCGAAAGCTGGGCGGCCTGGTGGAAGGATCGGGGATCCAAGGTGGCGCTGGCCAGTCTGCTGGCCCGGCCCGCACAGGAACGCTATCTCGGCTTCACCCTGGTCATCAGCCCCAATCACTCGAAGATCGTCGAGTTGGGCATGGACGGCAAGGTGCGCTGGGAGATGAGTGGCCTGGCGAATGTCTGGGACGCCCAGTTCATCACGCGCAACCGGCTGCTGGTGCTGGAGTCCGGGGCGCGCAAGGTGACGGAGCGAACGATTCGGGGCGACGTCCTGTGGGAGATGGGACTCAACAACATGTATCCGACCGGCATGCAACGGCTGTCCAACGGCAACATGCTGTTCACGAGCAGCAATCGTCTCGTCGAGATGTCCCGCACGGGCCGGGAGGTCTTCAACCTCAATCGGCCGCAGGGCGACATTCTCCACGCCCGCAAAATGAAGGACGGCCAGATCATCTACGTCACCTCGTCCTCGACGGCCCATCGCGTTGACGAGAAGGGGACCGAGACCAAGACCTGGCGCATCAACAACCCAACCAACCAGGGCTGCCACATCCTGCCCAACGGCAACGTCCTGTTCCCGCAGCAGTACAGCAATCGGGTGTTCGAGTACGACATGAATGGCCAGCAGGTGTGGACGGCCGTCACCACGCAGCCGACTTCCGTGATGCGTCTGCCCAACGGCAACACCCTGATCGGCAGCAGCGGCACCAGCCAGGTGATCGAGGTCGATCGCGCGGGCAAGGAAGTCTGGAAGGTGACGTCGCCGATTCAGCCGATGCGAGTTTATCGCCGCTGATGGTTAGCCGCGACGCGAGTCTTCGAGCGGAGCGTGTGGCGCGATAACGCCGGACGCGCAGGATGGTTAGCCGCGACGCGGAGTCCTCGGAGCGGAGCGCGTG
>JBBSDR010001662.1:0-1466 GCA_038240465.1 Gemmatales bacterium | reverse complement strand
CGGCGGCGTGGCCGACTCGTTCGATCTGACGAAGGAGTCCGACAAGACAGTCGCTCGCTACGACACCGCGCCGCTGGTCCGTCCCGAGAACATCAACAAGAAGTGGAACAACTACAAGTATTACGTCGATAACGCCCGGACGCTCGGCAAGCTGATGCTGCTGGCCCGGCGCCTGTGCGAGCGCGGCTGCGGTTTCGTGACGGTTACGACGAACTTCGTCTGGGACATGCACGCCGACGTCAACAACGCGCCGGTCGAGGAGGGCATGCGTTACATGGCCCCGCCGCTGGATCACGCGCTCTCGACGTTCCTTGAGGACGTGGAAGCTCGCGGCCTCAGCGACAAGATCCTGCTTGTCGTTTGCGGTGAGATTGGCCGGACGCCGCGCGTCAACAAGGGCGGCGGCCGCGATCACTGGGGCAACCTCGGGCCGCTGCTGCTGGCGGGCGGCGGACTGAAGATGGGACAGGTGATTGGCCAGTCCGACAGGAACGCCGGCGAGCCGAACTCGGACCCGGTTCGCATCAAGAACCTGATCGGCACCATCCTGCATACCGTCTGCGACATGGGCGAGGTGCGCATCGCGCCGAGCATGCCGCGCGAGATTTCTCAGACGATGGCGGGATACGAACCGATCGCCAACCTGTTCTGAAATCGATCCGAGGACCTGCCGTGGTCAAGCGCGACGACGAGACATTGATCGGCTTCCTGAAGCGGTTGATGAAGCCCAGCAACGACAAGGTGTCTCATCCCGACCTCGACACGGCCCTTGTCCTGGGCGACTGGCTGGAAGAGCAGGACGACCCCCGTGCCGCCGGCGTCCGGGCGATTGTCGAGGCTCGTTCTGCTCTCGCCGAATGCCCCGCCGTCAAGGGGGCCGCCCGGAAAGTCTTCTGGCGCTGGCCTCTTGACGACGTGAGAGAGAAGTCGTGGTGGGACCTGCTTGTCGAATCGGTCCCCAAACAAGGTTTCTACGTCCGTTGGCATGTGGATCGCCGAACCGAGAGCGGCAGGGCGTTTTCGGTTTCCGCCAGCGGTGAACTCTGTCGCTGGAAGGAGATTCCGCTGGTCTTCGATCGCCGGCTGGCCGAACTGATCGGGGGACTGCTGGGCTGGAGCGACCAGGCTCTGCAGCAGGCTTGAGGAACGAACGGTGAGCCGTTAACTTCCGAGAATCTGAGAAGGCAGCGTAGAATCCGCTTGACTTGCAAGGGTGGGGAGAGTGGAATGGCAAGATGAAGTGCAGCGGTTCGCCTGCGGCATGGCTTTGCACATTTATTCCCTCAAACGGCAAGTTAGATAAGATGGGTAGCTGCCCATCTTCCCCAGCTTCACGATTCCTCGAATAAATGTGCAAAGCCCTGCGGCATTAGACGTTATCAGAAATAGTAAAAACAGGTACCAGGACTCTAATAGAATGACGAAAATGGCCTTGTTTTCCGAAAAAAACCGATGGTATTTGAGAT
>JBBSDR010001661.1:0-1473 GCA_038240465.1 Gemmatales bacterium | reverse complement strand
CAGGGTCTTCATGGTCTCCACTTCAACGATCCTGAGCTGATCGAGCTTGTGCGGGTCCTTGCCGTGGTGCGATAGGTCATGATGGCCCAGCGTCACGCCTGGAATGGGCGGAACGTAGGTTGAGCCGGCGAGCATGATCGTGATGAGCCGGGTTGAATCGGTTTGCAGCGCCAGGTGCGAGAGATCGAACAGTAACCGCGTACGACCGATCAGGTCAGCCGCATTGGGGATGTCCTTCGGCGGCTCGACATTGACTTTGGGTTTCGGCGTTTTGCACCAGCCTTCATCCCTTGCGAGGCGCTGCTCCAGCTCGCGGACGCTGGTGATGTACTCGTCGAGCTTGTCGCGATCCTCAGCGCCGAGACCGGATCGCAGACTTCTTGCCTCGTCGCGAACGTCGTCGAGGATACTGCGGCCATCTTCCAGTCGGCTGACCTGAGACTTTACCTCGTCGGGCTTGCCGTCAAGGAAGAGCTTCGCAAAGACTTTCGACGGCGAGGTACTGGCCGGCACAAGCGCGCCGGTCCGCGTCCAGGAAAGGCCAGCGCCTTCACCCGACAGGGCCAGGCTGGGGAAGCGCGTCTTGCCGCCGATCTTCTCGGCCGCAAACTGGTCGAGCGAAATTGCGTTGCGAAACCCAGGCCGACCCGCGCCTTGGACGCCAGTCAGAAAACTGGCCGACGCCTGATGGGCAAACCCCGGACTCATCCCCGCATGAGCTAACCCCGAGACGACCGTGTACTCGCTGCGGAAATCCTTGAGCACTTCCAGATACGGCGTCAACTCATACTCCTTGCCGGTCTTCTCCGGAAAGAGGAAAGGAGGATGTAATCCCAGCGGCGTGCAAATGCACACCATGCGCCTTGGTGTTTGGTGTTTTGTGTTCGGCGGGTCAGCAGCGAAGGCGCTGCCCCACGGCAAGCCCAGCGACACGCCTGCGGATCGGAGAAATCGGCGTCTTGACAGTGTCATGGATATCGACCTCGCTTCGCTACCGCCTCATTGTTCGTCGAAACCGCTTCAATCGTCAGGCCCCCACATCGCCTGATTCCAGCTATTGTAACCCAGCCCTCTCGTTGCCGCTTGAACAGCCCATTGCACACGGTTGAGTGTGTTGATCTCGTCCAGCACCTCTTCCAGATCGTGAAACGTGATGTGGATGTAGGCATCGCAGCCCGGAATCAACTTCCGATGCTTCCGCCGCTTGCCGACCACACCTCGCGCGATCGTTTCGGCCACCCTGCCGCGACAAACCGACACGAACAACTCCGGTCCATCTTCTTTCGACCGTACGCGCAACGGCTCCTTCCTGCCTGATACCGTTAGCCCTTCCTCTTGCAAACATTTTTTCAGCAGGGCTGTCATGAACTCGGCATGAGGGTCACGGAAGAAGAACAAGCACCAGTTTGGAGGCAATATCAACGCCACCCAGTCACCTCCCGGGTTGCCGCCGAATACCGTGTTCGGTGGTTT
>JBBSDR010001660.1:0-1480 GCA_038240465.1 Gemmatales bacterium | reverse complement strand
GTTTGGCCGCGAGCCGGTCCATTGAGGAAGCACGGTCCGGTTCGACATCGCGGGGCGACCTATTGATGACGAGTATGCGCGGCTCGCATACTCCGCTTTACGCCTCCCCACAACAGAGTCTCGGCGAGGCTCCCGACGTGCGTGACGACGTACATGCGCTGGGGGTCATCTGGTTCCAGCTCCTGACGGGTGACCTCACCAGTGGAGTCGGGCCGGATTTCGTCGAAGACATGCGCGACCTGGGAGCGGACGACAGGACGATTGCCTTGCTGGGCCGGTGTGTGTCGAAAAAGCCCGATCGGCGTCCGAAGGATGCAGCGGACCTGGCCGCACAACTTGATGCGTTAGCGGGATCGCCTAACGTGGCTGTTTCGCCGCCCGCTCAAGTGATCACGCAGGGACCTGGGGATCCAGAAGAGATTTTCGATGAGCAGTACTGGCGCGACAACTACCCTGGCCCCCTCAGTTGTGCGCTCTGGTACAGGGAACTGCTCACCAGGGCTTACGGTAACGTACAGACGAAGTTCGGGAAACGTTACATCACCTTGTACCTGAATGAGTCCGTGCGGGTTGGGGTTAGTGCGCGAAAGAAACCCCGAGCCAATCTCATCGCCCACTTTCTCGAAGGCAATTTTCCCGAAGTCACTGCATATCTCACTCGGGCAGAGTTCCGGTTCGTTCATAGGGATAACAAGACCGTCATTTTCGATGTTGATCTTCAAGAATTGAGGGACAAGCAGTCGATCCATGAGTGGCTCGTACAGCGTTTCCTCGGCGGTCCCCGCTCGGCTGGTTTGCCTGGTATCGCGGTTGCTAAAACGAGCGGCGAGCGAGTAGCCGAAGGTACTGGGGACAAACTACGGAGCTTCTGGGAAGGACTTCTCAGCCGTCCCACAGTGAAGGGCACCCGGCACGCCAACCTCACCCCAAATGAGGCGGTTGGGATCGGCACGGGTTCCGGCGTGCGAGGACTGACTCTCAACTACGTCCTCGGCCAGGATAAGGGGGCTTTGTAAGGAAACACCAAAAACTGGTAATCTGGTGAAAATGGGTAGCTACCCGTCTTACCTATCTTACCGTTTTCGGGTGTTTCCTTACAAAGCCGGATAAGGGTAAAGTCGAGTTGAACATCGCTCTTGGCGCGGGGAAGGCCGAGGAGAACAAGCGAATCTTCGACCGGCTGCGAGAGCAAAAGGCCGAGATCGATGCAGCCTTCGGGTGCGAGTTGTCCTGGCTTCGTCTCGACCAGAAACAATCTTCTCGGATTGAATTCAACATGGTTGGCGGCTACAGGACCGACGAGTCGAAATGGCCAGAAATCCAGGACGCCATGATCGACGCGATGATTCGGCTGGAGAAAGCCCTCGCCTCCCCCCTGGAGAAGCTCAAGACGGAATTAGCCTCGGAAGGCGCGTGAGACAGTCTGTTGCCGGACGGGACATCGTCCACCCTCGGGTTCTGACACTGAGGAAAGAGCGAT
>JBBSDR010001659.1:0-1494 GCA_038240465.1 Gemmatales bacterium | reverse complement strand
TCTGGCCGCGCAGCAGCCAGGTCGCCCACAGTGCCACCGCGGCGTTCAATAGGCCGATGCCCAGTGAGGTTCGCATAGGCCCGAGGAAACGCATCAGCACCAGAGGAAAGGCCAGCGAGGCCACCAGCGCGCCGAGATAGTCGAAGGCCAGCACCCGCGAGACGAGGTCCTTGAAATCCAGGTTGTCCTTGAGGATGCGCATCAACAGCGGGATCTCGAGGCCGACGAGCAGGCCAATGAGAAAGACCATCAGGTAAAGGATGAACTGGAAGTAGCTGAGGTAGGCGTTGCTGAGGAAGAAGATGGGCGAGGAGAAGCCGCCGAACAGGGCGACGGCCAGTTCGACCTCGATAAAGCACCAGGCGACCCCCTCGCCGACAAAGCGCGACAGCCAGGAGCCGACGCCCATCGCGAACAGGTAGACGCCGATGATGGTCGAGAACTGGAAGATCGAGTCGCCCAGCAGATAGCTGGCCACCGTGCCGGCCAGCAATTCGTACACCAGTCCACAGGCGGCAATCACCAGGACGTTGACGAGTAAGAGCAAAACCTGAGAGCGTGTCATGATCGGCCGTCACTTGCCGCGGAAGCCGCCGCTGTGAATGAAGACAAAATGCGTGCCGCGATAGCCGGACTTCCGCGCCTCCTGCGTCGTCGATTCCTTGGCGGGACTCGTGAGCGGCTCCTCACCGAACGCGGTCGAATAGATGTAGAAGCCGCTGATGCATGTGGCCAGCATTGCGTAAAAGATCGACAACTTGCTCATGAGAATACTCCTGTCGTGATTGCCGGACGCTCACGCCCCGCTGGGGTTGACGTTGCTGTTGGACCAGCGGCGTTTCTCGAAGGACAGCGACATCAGCCAGACGATGGCCGGGATGATCGCCAGGGCCAGGCAGGCCCAGAGGATGTTCCACCAGCGCGGGTGTCCCTGTTCGACGTAGAGAGTGAAATTGGTGACGAAGGCCGGGTCCATGCGGTCGCCGATGCCGAAGTCGAAGCCGCCCAGCCCCGGGTGATTCGCGCCAGGGGCCGCCCGGACTTTCTTGTCCCGGTAAACCTGGATGTGCAGCGTGTAGTCGCCCTCGGGCAGGGACGAGAGATAGATCCAGTTCTCTTTGCTGCCCTCGGACCAGCGTTCTCCCTCCGCGACGCCACTGTAGAACTCGATGGGAATGGAAAACGGCTGGACGCTTACCTCATCCTTGTCCTCGTTGTCGTCAGCGTCCAGAAATCCGGCCAGTTCCAGGAACGTACTTTGCAAGTTGGCCGTCGCCCGAAGACGAATATTCTTCCCGCCCTTCAGATGAATCTGTTGGCTGAACTGATCGACGAGAATGGCCTCGTTGTCCTCGGGAGGCTGGTTGGGCGGCGGCTTCAACTCCTCGGCGGGCTTTTCGGGAACGGCACGATCGATCTTCGCAATCGACTCCGGCTCAATCGTGAAGTCGAAGAGAATCCCCGCCGCGATCACGAGCAGGGTTGCGATTGCCC
>JBBSDR010001658.1:0-1505 GCA_038240465.1 Gemmatales bacterium | reverse complement strand
TGATATGTCCCGTCTGCAATCACGATAACGTCCCGGGCGCCGAGGTCTGCGAGCGCTGCTTGCAGGACATGGCCTGCCTCGATCTGCCCATTGCCCAGGATCGCATTCAGCGCAGTTTGATGCACGATCCCATCAGCGTCCTCAAGCCGCAGCCGCCCATCACGATCCGCGAAACCGCCACGTTGCGCCAGGCCATCGCGACCATGCTGGAAGGCAATATCGGCGCAGTCCTCGTCCTTGACACCAACGACCGCCTTGTCGGCATTTTGAGCGAACGCGATCTGCTGCTCAAGGTTGTCGGCAAGCCCGAGGTGGATGACAGCCGCTCCGTCCGCGAGTTCATGACGCACAATCCTGAAGGCGTCACGCCCAGCGACACGCTTGCCTTCGTGCTGCACAAGATGGACTCGGGCGGCTATCGCCATCTGCCGATCCTTGCCGACGGGAAAGTCGTCGGCGTCATCTCCGTCCGCGACATGCTGCGCCACTTCACCTTCCTCTGCAAAAGTCCCAAACACGCGCATCCCGAGTGATCCTTTTCTCGATTCGCCGCGAAACTGCGCCGATGCTGCGGATCGTGGCGGCAAGGAGTGCGATTCTTCGCCTCCACGATCGCCCCCCGAGCATCGTGGCCTTGTCCCGCGGTGTACAATCGAGATGCGAACGATTCGTTCGCGCTCGGAGGACGCGGCGGGATGAAAGGCCACGGTCTGCTGCTGATCCTGGTCGCCAGCCTTGCGGGCTGTTCCGCGGCGCCCCATCGGACGGCGTCGAGTCCAGCCAGCACAGTTGAGTCCCGCGCGCTTGTGTTCGCCGTCGATGGAGCGGGGAACTTCCAGGGTTCGTCATTGGCCCTGAAGGAGTTCATCGCGAATGAGAACCTGCCGGTCCACGTCCACACCTTCGAGTGGTCGCACGGCTATCGGCGGATCTTCGCCGATCATCTCGATTCCGCTCATGCCCGGACGGAGGGCAAGAAGCTGGCCGATGAAATCCTCTGCTATCAGCGCCAGGCCCCCGAGTCTGCCTTGCCGGTCTGCATCATCGCCCACAGCGCCGGCAGCCTGGTTGCCCTGACCGCGGCAGAATACTTGCCGCCCGACAGCATCGAACGAATCATCCTGCTGGCGCCGTCAGTATCGACGAACTATGATGTCCGTCCCGCTTTGCGCTGTTGCCGTCAGGGAATGGACGTGTTTCACAGCCGGCTCGATCGCGGCTATCTCGGCGTGGCCGTGGCGCTCTTTGGCACCTCCGACGGCACACGCGCTCCCGTCTCGGGTCGTGTCGGTTTCCGGGTGCCGGACAATACGGGAACGGACAGCGGCCTCTACGCCCGGTTGCATCAGCACCCCTGGGAAGAGAGCGTGGGTTGGACCGGCCACAGCGGCGGACACTTCAGCGTCTATCAGGCCGGTTACCTCAAGGCGTATGTCGTGCCATTGATGATGCCGGATGCCCCGCGCGGCCAAGGACCGACGGCGAAATAACGGGTTGCCGCTTGC
>JBBSDR010001657.1:0-1516 GCA_038240465.1 Gemmatales bacterium | reverse complement strand
CCGACCAGCACGGCCGCTCGCCGCTCACCAGAGAGGGGAGTTCACCGCCAAGCTGGGAACTGATCTCCATTTTCACCAGCACGTTGGCCAGCTGCAGGGCACGAAACGCAGTGATGGGCAACTCCGAAGAGACGGGCGCGTTCGTACTCTGGGCCAGATCGCCAGGGGGAATGGTCACTGCCATCGCGATACCTCCTCAAAGGCGGATGCCTGTTTCCTCCGCCCCGCGCCACTATACCAACGCCGATCGGACGAGCCAAGGACTACTTGTGGCTGGCTCCATTTCCGTTATTGCGGAGGCGGGAAATGGAAGCCCGACGCGTAAGCGAGGGAGCGGCCTGCGACCCCTCGCTTACGCGTCGGGCTACCCGGAAAATGTTCCAGGGAACGATATTCCGACGGCAATCTGACTCCATACAGAGAGGCGGCGTCTGCCAGGCGGGACTGCTCAGGGAGAAGTTCTCGGAGTGGACACGGGGCCGGAAGCCAGTTCGCCGTTGACCTGAGACAATCAGCGGGGTTTGACCACTTATCTTTGCTTTTCTTTGCCTTTTCTTTGCTTTTCTTTGCCGTGCGCCTGACCACTGCGGCCTACAAGATCATGCCCGAGGATCATGCCCGGCTTCGCGCTGTCGGCTTCGATGACACCGGCATCCTGCAAATCACTTTGATCGCCTCCTGGTTCAATTACATCAACCGTGTGGCCGACGCGCTCGGAGTTGGCAGACCCGACCCGAAAGCTGATGGGACAACCACGCAGGATTTTCCTTGACCGATCTCTGTCGGCGAGAGAAGATTTCATCCGAGAGTCCTTCACCTCCCCACGCGCTCGCGCGGTTCCGAAAGTCCGGATGAACACGACGCCTGTCAGTTTGCTCGAACGTCTGCGGCAGCCGAACGAACCAGACGCCTGGAACCGCTTCGTCAAACTCTATACGCCTTTGCTGTACTACTGGGCGAAGCGGCTGGGACTGCAGGAGTCCGACGCCGCCGACCTGGTTCAGGACGTCTTCACCCTTCTCGTTCAGAAGCTGCCGGCGTTCCACTATGACCGCGACCGGAGTTTCCGCAACTGGCTCCTCACGGTCATGAGCAACAAGCTGCGAACCCGGCTCCGCCATCGCCCCCCCGCTTCTCTGGGCGCCGGGGACGTTGCCCGGCTGGAGGCCCCGGAAGAAACGGATGGACTCGACGAGACCGAGTATCGCGAGCGCCTGGTCCGCCAGGCGCTGCACTTGATGCAAACGGAGTTCTCCCCCAGCATGTGGAAAGCCTGCTGGGAACACGCCGTCATGGGTCGTCCCGCCGCCGAGGTGGCCGCCGAACTGGGCATTCGCACCGGATCGGTCTACGTCGCGAAGTCGCGCATCCTCACCCGGTTGAGGCAAGAGTTGAAGGGTTTGCTCGACTGAAATGGCGAGCGGGGGGGGAAGGCCCCCGGTGGACCCGCCAACAGGGGGGGTACGCCCCCCCCCCCCCCGCCTTTTGTAATTCTACGGGGGGGGGGGTGGGGTTT
>JBBSDR010001656.1:0-1535 GCA_038240465.1 Gemmatales bacterium | reverse complement strand
CTGATCGCGGCCAGGACGCCGTTCCGAGCCACGAAAAATTCAGAGATGGGAAATGTCTCTTATGCAAAAAGCATAGGGAATGGGGGAAAGTACAGAAAGAAGATCACTCGTAGCCGAATTCGCCAGAAATAGGGTGCCTTGGTGGCCCGAAGTCTTGCGACATAGGCTACAGGAAAGCGCGCGTTTCTGCTGTGCCGAGGTAATAGCACGCGCATCGAGCGCACGATCTCAGTCGGCTCCAGGAAGTAAGGCGAACGACAAGACATGACTTGCCGGGTGATCGTGGGAGCAAGTTTCCAATCGTCTTGCGAATACGCATCCAAGTCAGCGAGGCACGGGCCGATGAATCACGAGAAGGAAATGTCGCTGTCCGACCGAATTGTCGTCCTCGACGGTGTTCGAGTGCCGCGCTTCCTGTATGGGACTGCCTGGAAGGAGGACGAGACACAGCGCCTCACGGTCCTCGCGCTTCAACAGGGCTTTCGGGGCATCGACACCGCCAACCAGCGCCGCCATTACCACGAAGCCGCCGTCGGGCAGGCTATCGCAGCGTCGGCCGCGAGCGGAGTAGTGAGCCGGGACGATCTATTTCTGCAAACCAAGTTCACCTTCCGGCGAGGTCAGGATCATCGCTTGCCCTATGACCCCAAGGCGCTCATCGCGAGCCAGGTTGAGCAGTCGTTCGCCAGTTCACTCGCACACCTCGGTGCCGAGGTAATCGATTCCTATGTGCTGCACGGCCCGACTCAGCAGGTCGGACTGGCGACGGCCGACTGGGAGGCCTGGCGCGCGATGGAAGCGATTCACGACAGCGGCCGAGTTCGCTTGCTCGGCATCAGCAATGTCACCCTCGAACAACTCCAGCGCCTGTGCGAGCAGGCACGCATCCGGCCTCGCTTCGTCCAGAACCGATGTTATTCCGTCCGGGGTTGGGATCGTCGCGTCCGGGAGTTCTGCGCCGCCAACGGAGTGGTCTATCAGGGGTTCTCGCTGCTGACTGCCAACCGCGAGGTGCTGGCCCGTCCCGAACTAACCCGGATCGCCAAACGCCACGGCCGGACCGTCAGCCAGATTGTGTTCCGCTTCGCCCTCGATGTTGGTATGGTGCCTCTGACCGGCACCACCGACACCGCCCACATGAGGGCTGATCTGGAAGCCTTCGATTTCCGTCTGGACCCCGAGGAAGTCGAGCAGATTGAGAGGCTGGCCGTACCCTGAATGGCAAGAGAGTCGCGAAAGGACTGGGTGGATAGATCCAGGCTGGAGTGACACAGCGAGAGCCGCGATGATGAGTCCGCCTGACCTCGAAACGATCGACCGCATCGTCGAGCTTCTGGAGCGCGTCCGGAGCATTCTGTTCGTGACCGGGGCAGGCATGTCGGCCGACTCGGGGTTGCCGACGTACCGTGGCGTCGGCGGATTGTACGACGGCGGCCAGACCGAAGAGGGATTCGCCATTGAGGAGATGCTGTCCGGCGACATGTTCCTCCAGCGGCCGGAATGGACGTGGAAGTATCTGCGGCAGATCGAGCAGG
>JBBSDR010001655.1:0-1568 GCA_038240465.1 Gemmatales bacterium | reverse complement strand
GTCGATGAGGCGGACGAGGCGTTCGTCGAGCCGCATTCGATAGCGATACATGTTGCCGGTGCAGTTGAGCGTGTCGGCCACTTCCAGCAGTTGCTCGGCCAGGAGCATCGCGCCAATGGCGGCCCGGCGAACGAGCAGGCGAACGTCGTGCAGCCCGCCGAAGGGCGGCGCGTGTCCCTGTCCCAGCGTCTGGGTCATCTCGCTGACGAGGGCCAGTTCGTTGCGGATGGGTTCGAGGTTGGCCGCCGGTTCCAGTTGGCGCGCCAGTTCCTTGCCGAGCGAGCAGGCGGCATAGCCGGCCACGATCTCGCGAACCTTGTCGAAGCCGAGCAGATCGAGGGTGTGTGCATCCATGATGGCGGCGGCGTTCATGCTCCGAGGACAGCGCCTGGCAGGGTGAGGTTCACGCTTCCGCTTGAGGAGGTCATTATAGGAGTGTCAACGCCCGTTCTCGCCGTTTTCGTTCCCAAGCTCTGCTTGGGAACGCGGAAAATCGAATCACCATTGTCATGATTGTCCTCCCTCACGGTTTGAACGCCAGCAGTTCTTCCAGATGCGTCTGCACCGATTCGGCCAGCGCGTCGAGGTTGTAGCCGCCTTCCAGACAACTCACCAGCCGGCCCTTGGCGTGCGTCTTCGCCACTTCCAGCACCTTCTTCGTCAGCGTCGTGAAGTCCTCCGTCTCCAGCTCGAGCGAGCCGATCGGGTCCTTGACATGAGCGTCGAAGCCGGCGCTGAGGAGGACCAACTCCGGCTCGATCGTGTCGACCGCCTTTTCCAGCCCCTTCGTGAAGTGGTCGAGATAGTCCTTGCGCGACGTGCCGAACTTGACCGGGACGTTGAGCGTATGGCCCTCGCCCTTGCCCTTGCCGGTCTCGTCGGCCGCTCCGGTGCCAGGATAGAAGCCCCGGCCGTAGCGATGGATGCTGTAGAAGAATACCTCGGGGTCTTCGTAGAAGATGTCCTGCGTGCCGTTGCCGTGATGGACGTCCCAGTCAACGATCAGCACCCTGGTCAGCCTGTGCGTCTTCTTGGCGTGATGAGCGGCGAGGGCGATGTTGTTGAACAGGCAGAAGCCCATCGACCGCTTCGGCGTTGCGTGATGGCCGGGAGGCCGCACCAAACACAGGGCCGTTTTATCGTCGCCCTTCATCACGGCATCGACGGCGGAGACGCAAGCGCCGGCGGCAGCCAGGGCGACGTTGTGCGAATCGGGACAGACGACGGTATCGGCGTCGATGCGGCCGCCGCCGTGGGCCGCGAGTTGCTTGACTGCCTGGACCAGTTTGGGATCGTGCAGCGCGGAGACGGCGTCCTCCGTCAGCGGTGTGTACTGCGCGGCGGTGCATTTCTTGATTAGCCCGGCCTTTTCGAGACGAGCGGTGATGGCGCGCAGGCGGTCGGCTGTCTCGGGATGCCGGCCGGTGTCGTGCTTGAGGAACAGCGGATCGGTGTAGAGCAGGGTCATGCGCGGGTCGTCCGTGTGGTATCGGGGGCTGATTGCTCGCGGCCGTCATGTATACTCGACGCGGCCAGGTTTGACACAAGGGTTAGCCGCGACGCGAGTC
>JBBSDR010001654.1:0-1582 GCA_038240465.1 Gemmatales bacterium | reverse complement strand
GGGCCGGGCGGCGCCGGCCATGACGATCAGTCCGGCGATTCCTGGATCGAGTTGCGCCAGCCGCGGCGCCGCCATCGCCCCCAGGCTGTGGCCGAGAACGAAGACCTTTTTCGGGTCAATGGCCCGCGTCTTTCGCAGCAGGTCCACAGCCAGCAGGGCGTCGTCAAGGACCTCCTCCTTCACGGTCAGGGTCTTGTCCTTGGCCAACTTGGCAGCATGTACTCGGGTACGTTTCTCGTAACGCAGCACAACCACTCCCTGGCTCGCCAAGCCCCACGCCAGATCGCGGAAGGGCCTGTTGGGGCCGATCGTCTCGTCGCGATCCTGGGGCCCGGAGCCGTGGACCAGAACCATCGCCGGGAAGGGCCCATCACCCTTCGGCAGCGTCAGTGTCGCGGGCAGGAGCCATTCGCCGGAGCCAACCTGCACTTCGCGCTCGGTGAACTTCTCTCGGTTGACGTAGGACGGCGCCTTGTACTCGGAGGCTGACATGGTGAAGAAGAGTCCGCCGATCTTCTTGTCGGCGTCGAAGACAACCCGGGCGTCGTAGGCGACCTTCTCGAACTCGCACTTGACTGTCACGATGTCATATTTATCGATCTTGCCGGTGCGGATGCCAGCCAGCTTCTTGAAGGTGCCTCCCTTGGCGACCAGATCCTTCCAGATATCGCGCAGTTTCTCGGGGGGAAGTGCCTTCTTCATGGCCTCGTCAAAGTCTTTCGTCGCGGCGGCGAGGTCGTCGCGCGCGACAGCCGACAGGAACTCTCGCGCCCTGGCCTCGAGATCGGCCGGCTCGGCCGCGCGGCTGGGCTGCACGATTGCCAGGAGCAGAATCATCCAGTTCAGGCTTCTCATTCGACGTTACCTTTTGCGTGAGTTTCGCGGCGCACAATCGGCACACGGGCGTCGATGCCGAGCCAGCACAGGCCGGAAATAACATACAGCACCGCACACGTCGTCAGCACTGCCGGCCAGCCATGCGCCTCCGCCAGCCAGCCCAGGAACACCGGACTGACGGCCGCTCCCAGGTTGCCGAACATGTTCGCCCAGCCCAGCAGGGTTCCGACATGCGGTCCGCCCACATCCTGGAAATAAGCCCACGTCGCGCCCAGCCCCAGATCGACCATGAACGCCGACATCGACAGCGCCGCCACCGCCAGCACCGCATTATCCGCTATCAGGGCCAGAAGCGGTCCGGCGGCGCCGACGAACTTCGTCGTCATGCCGAGAAGATTTCGGCCCCACTTCAGCCCGATCCGCCGCGTCAGCCAGTCTGTCGCCAATCCTCCCAGGGCACAGCCTACCATGCCCACGGCCAGCGGCAAACTCGACAGCAGGCCACTCTCCTGCTTCGTGATGCCATAGGTCTCAATCAAGTATGTCGGCAGCCAGGTAATCAGCAGGATCCACGGAACGTTCGTCGTGAACTGAGCAACACACTGCATCCACAGTCCCCGGCTGCGCAGCGCCGCGCTCCAGGGGACCTTGCCAACCGGGCCTTGAGCGCTGGTCACGCCCGGCGGTTGCCGCGCGATCAGTTCCGCCTCGGCGGCGTTGCAGGCGGATTGCTCGGCCGGCGTGT
>JBBSDR010001653.1:0-1594 GCA_038240465.1 Gemmatales bacterium | reverse complement strand
ATCGTCGTCCTCTGGGATGAACGTCAGGATAGGTGCTTCTTCGGTATGGCTCGTGGTGACTGCGATGACCAGATTCCGGTCGTGATCGGTGGCCGGTTCGTTCCCAGCGACGATGCTGCCGGTTGGGCCGAGTGGCACGCAGAGTATTTCGACTATCTAATCAATCACCCAGAGTTGATGTTCTTGGAACCGCCTGTGGTACGGATTTTCAAAATCGGTTGTACCAGGCATGAGGCTGCTCGGGCTGTTCTTGCAACCGGAAGGATTCCCGCGGACTTCAAATGTCCACTCGATTCGCCAGAGTGTCCGATGCGAAAGCTCTTGAGCGCTCTCATCGGTCTCAATCGCGGGAGGGGAAAATGTTCCTCGTAACAGATCGACGTCCCGGCGCAGCCTTCCTCGTGTTCACCTGGGTAGATCCCCGGAAGGACGGATGCAGAGGCAATGTCATCGAGGGTGTCAGTCTCGATTACAACATGGAAGCGGTTCACAATTGGCCCGATGGCGACGATTGCCCCGAAGCCTGCGTGGGGCGAGCGGTGGACAATCCGAAGCACTACAAGGTGTTCAAGTACAGTCGCGAACTGATGGGCGCAGGGTATCAGCCGGTAGCGGGGACGGCTGTCGTGTTCGGTTCCTGGTCCGATTACCTCAAATTAAATCCCGATGCAGACGCCCTGGAGAAGCTCGACGAGCAGACGTGGTACGAGCGACTGGACGAACTCGACGAAGGCTCACGCCGTCGTCGCCAGCATGCGCAAGAGCCAGCCTTGCCCGCAGGTGGGAGTCGAGATGACGTGGCCGCCTGGGTGGCGAAAAACCACCTCATCGCCGACAGCAGCATCCGTGAAGTATGGTACTTGCCGCGCGAGGCGCCGCCGGACGAAATCCGCTTGTTGGAGTTGAACGATCGCCTGGCGGGCAGTGAATCAGAACCCGATGCGATTGATTTCGGTTTGAACGTCGCGGGGGCAAGCTTCCGTCTCTTCGTCGCCGACCTCACCAGCGAGCAACTCGAGCGGGTCAAGCAGGATCCCTCACGCCCGCCCTCGGGGTGGTCGCTCGACGGGATAAAGATCTGGAGACGGGGGGCATGAATGAATACCAGCGCTTGTTCCTCGTCCAGGCGCGCACGGACTTTGTCGTCTTTGAACTGTTCCGCAAGGATCCTGATCTGCCGGCCTGTCATGCGCTTCACTACCTGCAAATGGCGACGGAGTTACTGGGAAAGGCGCACGCCTGGAAACACGGTCAGCCCAAGAAAACGCACCGTGCCTTCGCGCGTTTCCTCCGAAATCTCTCCACCAACCGGCAAGCTCAAACGCGACTGGGCTATCAAGGTCGAAACGAAAACTGGCGCCACATGATCCGCAAGAGCGTACCACTGGCCGAAGCCGTCGAAGACCTGGCGCCTGCGCTCTCTCCCGATGGTCCCAACCCTGAGTATCCCTGGCCCAACGACGCCCCGCAAGTCGCGCCGGTGGAATACACCTTCGGGATATGGGATGACCTGCAGCAAACCGTTGCCGGCCGTCAGTTCCTCGATCTGACGAGCCGGCTCTTTGCCGCGGCCGATGTGTTTCTCTGACCTGAT
>JBBSDR010001652.1:0-1634 GCA_038240465.1 Gemmatales bacterium | reverse complement strand
TCCGGCGCAACCCCACGCCCGAGTACCTCGAAGCGAATGCCCGCGATCCGGGCATATGCTTGACGCTCGACTTCCTCCACTTCATCCTCGAAGCGCTTGCGCAGTTTGCGCCCGTCGGCGTCGATCAGCCGTGCCAGCGTCATCATCGAGTCCCGGGTGTTGATGAGCGCCCCCGTCTCGGCGAAGCGCTTGCGCTCCGCGGGATCGAACAGCGTCGTTCCCGCGACCAACTCGGCCGCCCGCGCTGCCGGCGCCTTGCCTGCCAGCGCCTTGACCGTCAGTGGATGCTGGCCGCCAAGGTTCTCCGCCAGGAACGTCAGCGCCGTCGTCAGCTTCGCCCGTTCGAGATCGGCGTGAATGGGCGCCGGCGAGAAGAGTTTCAACTTCAGCGAGTCGAGGTTGGAATCGCGATACTCCCGCAGTCTGTCGGGGCTGGCCTTCGGCAACTCCTCGGCCATGCGGACGACGTGCCGGGCGATGGCAAAAAGCTCCGAGGAAAAGGCGTCGCCGCGTTCGAGCAGGCTGTACTGCTTCTCGAACTCGGCCAGCTTCTTCTGGACCTCCTCGATCGTCACCCAGGGGTCCGCCTCCTCCTTGCCCTGGAGCGTCGCGAACTTCTTGCGCAGCCCCTGCTCCTCGCGAGCCTTTCCTTGCAGGACCGCCGGATCGAGCAGCCCCTGATACTGGCCTGAGTACGCCTTGCGCGCATTGGCGACACTGTGCAGATCGGTCGAGGCACGGCGCGCACTCTCGGGAGACTGCTCGGCGAATTGCCGTAACGCCGCCTCCATCGTTCGCAGACGATAGAGCGTGTACGGGTGCGACAGGTCGCGGCGATGAAGCAGCCGGGCCAGCGTTTCAAGCCGGTTCGTTGTGCCGGGATGGCCGGTCACGAAGACGAGGTCTCCCTCCGCGACGCCCTTCTGACTCCACTTCAAGAAGTGTTCGACCTTTACGGGCTTGTCGTTCTCGTAGGCGCGGAAGAAGCAGATGTCGAGGTTGTAGCGCGGGAACTCGAAGTTGTCGGTATCGCCGCCGAAGAAGGCGATTTCCTGCTCGGGAGCCATCACCAGACGGACGTCAGTGTACTTCTTGTACTGGTAGAGATGATAAAGCGCGCCGTGATAGAGCGTCACGACGTCGCTGCGAAAGCCGGTGCGGTCGAGCGATTCCTTCTCGATCTTCGACAGGGCCGCCCGCCTGGCCGCTGCCGCCTGTTCGGGCTTCATGCTCGGCTTCACGGCGGCGTTGACCCGTTCGGTGACGTCGTCGATCTTTTGCAGGACGTTCAGTTCGAGATCGGCGCACTTCATTTCCTGGGCGCGCGTCCGGGCGAGGAAGCCGTCGCGGAGATAGTCCTTGCTCTTGGTGCTGAATTTCTGCAAAAACTCGGCGCCGATGTGATGATTGGTGACAATCAGACCGTCGGCCGAGACGAAACTGCCGGAGCCGCCGTTGTTGAAGCGGATCGAGGCCTTGCGCGCGTGTTCGAGCCATGCGTCGGTCAGCTCGAAGTCGTACTTCTTTTTGAGCAGCGCGTGCGGCGCATCGTTCAGCAGCCACATGCCCTCATCGGCTCGCGTCTTCCTCACGGCAACCGATCCCTCCAGCGCCAGAACCAGCACGAGCAGCAC
>JBBSDR010001651.1:0-1637 GCA_038240465.1 Gemmatales bacterium | reverse complement strand
TATCGGCTGCCGGGCTGGGCGTCTGGGTCGCCGTGCAGGATCGGCCCCCCGAGCCGGCGAAACCGGGGCCGCGTCCCTTCAACCCGGGCCACTTCGGAGTTGACTTTGGCGCCGGTCCTGGCCCGGGGCAGCCTGTCTTTGAACCTCCTTTCGTTCAACCGACGACGGAAAAACTGGACAGCGACATTCTCCTGGCCCGGATCGACGGCCGGGGCGGCCTGGGAGGAGGATTCGGCAATCGCGACGTGATCGCGGAACTGGCCCGGCGGAAGGAGCCGCGCGCCATCGGACCGATCGCCCAGCGACTGTTGGATTTCTTCGACCGCGGCCCGGCCGAGGATGCCCTCCGCGCTTACGGCGCGATCGCCGAGAAGGAGGTGCTGCCCTTCTTCAACCATTCCGATGGCGGGATCCGCGACACGGCTCGCAAGCTGCTGAAGGAGTATAACACGACCCAGGACCTGCTCGTGACGCAGAGCCTGAAGGACCTGAATGCTATCGATATCAATGTGAAGTTGACTGCCCTGGGCTGGCTCGCCGATCAACTGCCGATCCCGGCTCGCGCCGTCGAGGTGGCCCGCGTCCAGGAGAGTTTGCTGGGATCGAAGGACGGCCGGCTGCGCGAAGCCGCCATGAAGGGCTTGCTCAAGTGGGGATCGAAGGACAACACGCCCGGCGTCGCGAACATGCTCGCGTCGATCTCGAAGGAGCATTTCCCCGGCGACACCTATCGCTGGGCGCTGGAGGCGCTGGGGAAGTGGCGCGATCCGCGCGGCGCTTCGGCCGTGGCAATCTACCTCGCCCATCCATTCGACAGCGGCCTGGCCGTCAAGTCGCTGCAGGACCTCGGACCCGAGGCGGCGAAGGACGTCCTCAAGTACGTCAATCATCCCGATCAGGGAACAAAAGGCCGCGCTCGCTCCCTTCTCAGCTTCTACGGCACGGCAGACGCCTTGATCCTGGATCAGTGTCTGGAGGACCTCAAGCTGACGGATACCAACCGGCGGCGCAACGCGGCCGAGTGGCTGGCCCAGGCGAAACCCGATGAGAAGCGGCGGGCCGAGGTGGCGCGGGCGCTGGCCCCGGTGCTGCGCGATCGCGATGGCTGGACGCAGGAACTCACTCTAAAAGCGCTGAAGGTCTGGCTCGACAAGGAGGCCGTCCCAGGACTGGTGGCTGTGATGGACGACAACTCGATCGGCGGCCGTTCGCGTCCGATCCGCAACCATGCCATGGAACTGCTGGTGATCCTCAAGGACGAGCGCGGCGCGGCGCCGATCGCGCGCCGTCTGACGCCTCCCTTCGAGCGCGGGATGGCGAGCAAGGCGCTCAAGGACATGGGACCGATCGCGGAGCCAGCCGTTCTGGAGTATTTGACCCACAAGGATGGCGGCGTGCGAGCCGAGGCATGCAACATTCTCGGGGCGATCGGCACGCAGAAGAGCGTGGCGGCCCTGGAGAAACTGACGGCCGGCAACATGCGCGATGCCACCGTCAAGGCCGCGAAAGCCGCCCTCGACGCCATCAAGAAGCGCGATCCGGGTTAGCCGCGACGCGAGTCTTCGAGCGGAGCGCGTGGCGCGAGAACGCGACCGGCAAGAGGTGAACTACCCGGTGGGACAGGCGTCTCGCCTGTC
>JBBSDR010001650.1:0-1638 GCA_038240465.1 Gemmatales bacterium | reverse complement strand
CGCTAAGCCGCAAGCGGCAAGAAAGAGGCAAGGGGGGTTCACACGCTGTCACTTGAACTCGCGGCGCTGGACCTGCAAGGCGTCCAGGATCGGCTGATACACTTCCTTGAAATATATCTCCTCATCGAAAATGTGCAGTTCGCGCACGCGGGCCTGCTGCTGCATTGTGTCGGGCAGCAGGTGGACCGCGGGCATGGAGAAGTTGAGCAAGATGCCCTTGAGTTCGCACAGGGTCGCCGGCCGGTCAATCTCGAGGAAGACTTTCGTGATGTCCTCGTATACCGCGTGATGGGCCTTCTCGTCGGTGGCGATCAGTTGCAGCAGCTTGGTCAGGGCCGGATCGTCGCCGTGTTCCTTGACCCGGGCGCGGAGGTTGCGGTAGTGCAGCCAGGTGGCGCGTTCCTGGACCATCGCGTAAATGAGCATGCCGTGCGCGCTGTCCGTCGGCAGGTTCCATTCGTGCTTGTACAGTTTCGTTTCGAGGTCCGCCATCTGCTCCTCGGTGCGGTGGCCGCTCCGCAGCAGCCAGTCTCCCAGGGCCAGCGAATGCTTCAGCTCTTCATAGCCCCAGTTGGCGTGCATCCACGACCAGCCCCGGTTCTGGCGGATCAACGGCAGCGCCTTGGAAATGTAGTCGGGCAGGTACAACTCGACGGCGCAGAACGCCTCGACGACATCGGCAATCTCGGGAGACAGGTTCTTGTTGGTCTGGTCCCAGGGAATGTCATCGGCCAGCGACCAGCGCCGGCGGCGCTCGGCCAGGTCGAAGAACTCACGGAAAATCTTGTAGAACACCGTCCGCAAACGAGGGTCTTCCGGTTCGAGTCCCACGGCGCTATCCTCTCAGATCGGACCAGCGAAAATCACATCCCTGTTATTATAGGTTTCCGGATAGAAGTCGCCGATTGCGGTTTCGCGCACGCCTCGCGCGAAACCGCATTCGGCTTCGGGCGGACCTTACTTCGTTCCGCCCATGACGCGCATGCGGCGAAACTCGATCGGTCCGAACTCGGCCCGCACTTCAAAGACCGTGCTGCCGCCCTTGACCGTGTTCTTGCGCTGCACCTCGCCGTTGTTCCTGTACTCGATCTTGTCGCCCTTGATGATGATCTCGAACTCGTTCCACTCGTCGTCCTTCTGGTTCTTGACGTCCGGCGTCTTGAGGTCGAATTTCGAGCCGCGGATGAACAGGTCGTTGTTGCAGCCTTTGCCCGGCTTGTAGTCGAACTTGATGTGGACGTCGCCGGCGAACTCGCGGACCGTCATGATGCGGACGTCGCCCTTGACCTTGGGATCGAGGACGAGGACGTCGTCCTTCAGCACGAATCGCCCTTTGTACGCCTCGGTTTTGCCGTCGAGAGACGCGCCACCGGACTTCTCTTTCCAGCCGGTCAGGTCCTTGCCGTTGAAGAGCGGCGTGAAGCCCGGCTCGGGTTTGAAGTCATCGGCCGCCCTGGCTCGCGGCGCCGGCGCGGCGAGACTCAGACAGGTCAGGAACAGTCCGCACGACAGGATACGCATGCTACCCCCCTTAGGCGAGCGGCAGGTTCAAACATACCCGGTGGGACAGGCGTCTCGCCTGTCCGGACAGGCGAGACGCCTGTCCCACCGGGTAGTTCACCTCTTGCCGGTCGCCTT
>JBBSDR010001649.1:0-1642 GCA_038240465.1 Gemmatales bacterium | reverse complement strand
CTGCTTGAGCAGTTCTTCCTCGCTCACGTCCTGATGAATCTGCTGCACTTTACGCAGCAGACTGCCCATGTCGCCCTGGCCGAGGATGCGCTGGGCCATCCCCTCCGGCTCGAATGGTTCGAGCTTGTCCAGCTTCTCGCCGACACCGATGAACTTGATCGGGACCTGGGCCACTTCCTTGATCGAGATGGCCGCGCCGCCGCGAGCGTCGCCGTCCATCTTCGTCAGGATGACGCCGTCGAGCGTCAGGGCGTCGTTGAACGCCTTGGCGCTGTTGACCGCGTCCTGGCCGGTCATCGCGTCGCAGACGAAGTAAATCTGCTTCGGCTTGACGATACGGTCGATCTGCCGCAGCTCATCCATCGGCATCTCGGCCACATGCAGCCGGCCTGCCGTGTCGAGAATGATCGTGTCCAGTTGCAGCGTCTTGGCGTGAGCGACGGCATTGAGGCAGACGGTGACCGGAACGCCGGGAAACTCGCTGTAGACAGGGACGCCGATCTGTTCGCCGAGGATCTTGAGTTGATCGATGGCCGCGGGACGCTGCAAGTCGGCGGCGACGAGCAGCGGCTTGCGGCCGGCGCTGCGCATGCTCAGGGCGAGCTTGCCTGCGGTCGTCGTTTTGCCCTGGCCCTGAAGACCGCAGAGCATGATGACGGTCGGTGCGTCCTTGACGAAGTGGAAACTGTGATCGACCGGCCCCATCAGGGCGACCAGCTCGTCGTAGACCACCTTGATGATCTGTTCGCTTGGATTGAGAGCGCGCAGAACGGTCTGGCCAACGGCCCGTTCGGTGACGCGGGCAACGAAGGTGTTGACGACGTTGTAGTTGACGTCGGCGTCGAGCAGGGCGCGGCGAACTTCCTGCAGGCCGTCGCGGATGTTGGACTCGGTGAGCCGGCCACGACCGCTCAGTTTCTTGAACGCATCGCCGAGGGCGCGTTGCAGGCCATCGAACATAACTGCCACCTCACGAACCGCGCAGCGGAAGACCGGGCCGGAGAACATCGGTCCCGCAGGGCGGCAAAGGGAGAATTATACAGGCAGCAGCCAATCCTTTCAACCAGGTCATTCACGAATGGACGCTCGGGTCGCCGAATCTCGTTTCGCCGCAGCCTTCGCAGGGCGTATCATGGTCGTGATTAACCGCGCTGCTGCTGCCACGAGGAGTTCTCATGCACCGATTCAGACTCGCGCCGATCCTGCTCCTTCTCGCTCCCTGCCTCACGACGGCAGACGAACGCAAGGAGATTGTCATTCCCGCCGCCGCCCTCGCCCCGGCGGCAGCGCGCTCCGACACACCGGCGGCGGGCAAGTGGTGGTTGCGCAAGGATGCGAAAGACTGGAACATCGATCGGCCGATCTTGATGACCGGCGAGCCGAGCGACAAACCGATCAAGCAGGGCGAATGGATCGTCCCGGCCGCTTCGCGTTTTGTCCCCGCGCGCGTTCCCGCTCTGATGGTCGCAGGCGCATTGGGGTGGCTAACGTCGGTGATGACGCCTACAGCGTTCTCGGCGGGCGCCATGTCCGCAGCGGGCTATCGCATGACGCAACCACTGGTTGCACTGCGGTATTTTCGAGCCTTTCTGATTCCCGATCAACTATCCGCCGACACCGATCATGCTCCAGTGCTGAGCAT
>JBBSDR010001648.1:0-1645 GCA_038240465.1 Gemmatales bacterium | reverse complement strand
GAGCGCGGAGGCGAGTTCGATGGGCGTCTGAAACCGCGCGGCCGGGTCCTTGGCCATCAGACGGCGCACAACAGCGCCGAGCGCGGCGGGGACCCCGGAACGCAACTGTTCGACCGACGGCGGCACTTCCCAGCGCTGCCGATCGAGCTTCTGGATGAGCGTCCCGCCCGGAAACGGCACCCGGCCGCTGAGGATGAAGTAGGCGGTGCAACCGAGACTGTAGAGGTCGGCGCGGATGTCGGCCCCATGCGGGTTCTCGAGTTGTTCCGGCGCGATGAAGTCCGGCGTGCCGATGACGGTCCCGTGCTGCGTCAGCGTGGGGATCGGCTCCTCGGGCGCGTTCTGCAACTGGTGCAGCCGGGCGACGCCCATGTCGAGGATCTTGAGCATCCGCCCCGACACCATCAAGTTCGACGGCTTGATATCGCGATGGATCAGCATCTGCTCGTGAGCGTGCTGCAGTCCCAGGGCGGCCTGACGCAGAAAATCGTGGGCCTGGTCGATCGCCAGCGGGCCGTGGTCATCGACAATGGCTTGCAGAGTGACGCCATCGACGAACTCCATGGCCAGGTAGTGAGTGTCGCCTTCGGCGTCGGAGTCGAACAGGAGAACGATGTTGGGATGCGACAGCCGGGCGGCCGCGACCGCCTCGCGGCGAAAGCGCGCGACCGCTTCGGGATGAGACAGGCGATCCTTGCGAATGATCTTGAGCGCGACGATTCGATTGCGTTCGCGGTGGCGGGCCTTGTAGACGATGCCCATGCCGCCGGAGCCGACCTGTTCGAGGACCTCATACGCTTCCAGTTCGGGGGGCCGATTACCGCTGTCCATCGAGCCGTCCGGAAAGGGCGTGGCGTGCTGAAGGGCGGAAGTGTGGGTGCGTTCGGTCTCGCCGCAAACAGGGCAAAAAGCCGCACCTTCTTCCCCCGGGTCGCCGGGCGTCGGCTCCCATTCGTGGCCTTGTGAACAACGCAGCAGCCGTGGCATGAACCTCTCCGGCGGGACGAACGCTCGCACTGAGGTGATTATCCCAGACGCTTCCTTGCGGTCAAGGGAACCGCTCGTCCGCGTTGCTCCTGGGGCTGTGGAAATCCTGGCGATAGCCTGTCGAAGGCACGTCAGGAAGCGATGCGCCGATTGGCTCGCCTCGGCCAGCCGGCATCCCTCATCGACATTATCCGCAATCGGTAACAGAAAGACGACAGCGGCGCAACAGGTTTTCCACAAGGGCAGGCGTCTCTCAACTGCTGAAGGGAAAGACTGTTGCGCGCGAATGCTCCGGACAATCGACAGATTTCGCCTTCTCTTTGCTGCTGTTACTGGGTTTAGAGATGTAGAAAGTAAGGATGTTCAGAGAACTCGCGCAACCGCACTTCGTTCGCGCAACGCTTGCAGTTCCCCTCGACCGATCGTGCAAGCGCCAACGTCGCGTCCTGTTCGGCCATCGCCGTGACAGTCACTGCCGCCCGTGACCAGCAACCCGAGCGACTCCGCCAGGGTCCGCAACCGCTTGATCCGGCTCGTGCGATAACCGGGATACTCCGCCTCAATGGCTGTCAGCCCCATCGCCGCTAGCCGGGCCAGCTTTGCCGCATCGACGTTCTCGGGTGGATGCGCCCAGGACGCCACTCCACCCGCCGCGGTG
>JBBSDR010001647.1:0-1667 GCA_038240465.1 Gemmatales bacterium | reverse complement strand
TGTTGAAATCGTGAGCCACCCCGCCCGCCAGGCGGCCGATCGCCTCCATCTTTAGCGCTTGCCGCAGTTGCCGTTCCAGGCGGTTGTGTTCGGTCACGTCGCGCATCACCATCACCGCGCCAAGGGTCTCCCCGGCACTGCCGCAGATGGGCTGGCCGCCGACAAGCAGTGTGCGGGGCATGCCGTCTTCCGGATAGAGGACTATCTCCTCGTCGTGAACGCGCTCGCCGCGCAGCGCGCGAAACAGAGGGACGTCCACTTGCGCCAGCGGCGTCCGGCCATCCGGCCGAAAGAGGTCCTCGCCCCGCGTCCAGCCGGCGGGGAAAGGCCGCGACGGTTCTCCCTGGAACTCGTGGGCTGCCCTGTTGCAGAAGGTCAGGACCCCGTGCGCATCGCAGGCCACGATGCCTTCCTGAACGTTCTCGAGAACAGCCTTGAGAAATTCCCGCTCCCGGTCGAGCGTGGCTTCCGCCTGTTTGCGGTCGTCGATCTCCTGGCGCAAGGCCGCATTCGCCTGGGCCAGCGCGGCGGTTCGCTCCTGCACGCGCAGTTCGAGTTCGGCCTGGGCCTGGATCAGGTCGGCGTTGCGCCGTTCGACTTCCTCCTTGACCACCCTCAGTTCGCCCTCGCTGGCGCGCAGGTCCTGCTTGGCGCGGACGATGTCTTCGCAGGTGGCGATGAGCAGGTCGAGGATCTGTTCCTTCTCCGAGGTGATGGTGAAGGTCCGCCCGAGAAAGACCACCTCGATCCCCACCGTGACCTTGTTTCCCCCGCGCCGGACCCTGTTGGTGAAGAGATAGCGAATGCGACTGAACAGGACTTCGGGCTGGAAGGGCTTGGTGACGTAGTTATCGGCGCCGCTTTCGATGCCGTGGAGGATGTCGAGGGGATCGGTGAGCGTTGTCAGCAGAATCACGGGGACGGACCGTTTGGTGGGATGGTCCTTGATTCGGCGACACAGGTCGTAGCCGGAGGCGCCCGGCATGACAATATCGGAGAGGACCAGATCGAAGTCCGAGGCCAGCAGCAGGTCGAACGCCGAGTCGGCGTCCGTGGCGGTTTCCACGTCGTAGCCCTCGTACTCCAGTAGGAGCCGGAGGTATTCCGACTGGGTGAGGCTGTCCTCAACAACGAGAATGCGGCTCACGAGTGGCCCCTTTCGGCTGGGAGAGCGGCCCGGCCGATACCTGTTGGGAAAGCAGTACTCGGACCGGATCCTCCCCCGGGAGTCCCTCCCAAGTGTAAGCTACAATTCCGGCTCTCGCCTAGCGGAAAGTGGACCCCTGAAATTCGGATAGGAACGGTTGCGCTATCACTTCTCGCTTTCTTGCCGTTGTGGCCTGACCCGTCATCGACGATCAAGAGCCGGTAATGCCTGGCCACCTCCGATCGCTGCAGCACCTTGCCAGTCTCGATGCCGGTTTCTGCCTGTCGCGACGGCTGCCGGGAGCGGCGGACCGCCTCCAGGACACACCGTTGCGGCGGCGATTCCGTTTGTTCCAGCAAGACCTGCCGCTTGCGGCTGAACGGTCTTTCCCCGATGCGGCGAAACTGGTTAGTCCGTCGCAGCACTCCCCGCGATGACTGAACGACCGTTCAAGGCTAAAAGTCTGTCCCAGAAGTGTGGCGGCAAGTTTCCCAACTTGCCGATTCCTCGGGGTTTTTCC
>JBBSDR010001646.1:0-1669 GCA_038240465.1 Gemmatales bacterium | reverse complement strand
GATCGGCGACCGGCCCCAGTTGCGTTGCCGGGCCAGGCGAGCCAGTTGCTCGACCTGCGCGGGTGTGGACAGTTCCTCCCACATGGTCGTCCGGGCCTTGTCCGCGGTGGAAGACATTGGGTGTTGGGGAAAGAGGATCGGTTGCCAACCCCAAGCATGATACGTTTCCACGCGCGGCCCTGGTAAGAGCAATCGCCCCTTGGAAGTGGCTGTGGAAAACAACCCTGCTTGCCCAATCCTCGCAACCGGAACAGCCGGCATGGTCGTTCCCATCCGCCGTCAGCGCCCCGGTCCGAAGCGGGCCTCCCAGCGGCTGCCGTCCTGGAACTGAACGTCGAGATGTTTGGCGTTCAGCCGAAACAAGGAGATCATCGACAGCACCTGGCCGGCAAGCGTGCAAGCGCTTTCCGCTTCGCCGTCATGGACCGCTTTCGCCCAGCGTTCGGAGACGCGATGAAGGAAACAGAGCCGGCTGTCGTCGCGCATCACCAGGATCGCTTCGGTAAAACCCTCGTTCACCTCCAGGGACACGAAGCATTCGCGGAGCCGTTCTTCGCCGGTCATGACTTCCCTCCCGTCGAACCCAGGGCCGATTCTACGCAGGGCGAGCAATCGCGCCGTAGAACTTACAATGCTCCGCCCCTCAAAGGACCAACCGCGTGAAGTTCCTGCTGTTCAGCGATCTGCACAACGATACCACTGCGGCCCGGCGGCTCGTCGCCCGCTCAGCCGGGGCCGACGTGGTGATCGGAGCCGGCGACTTCTGTAACGCTCGCCGCAATCTGCGCGCCTGTATCGACGTCCTGAGCGCCATCGACAAACCGGCCGTCCTCGTCGCCGGGAACAATGAATCGACGGAAGAACTGGCCGAAGCTTGCCGGGATTGGCCGCACGCTCAAGTCCTTCATGGATCGGGAGTGACCATCGCCGGAGTGGAGTTCTTCGGCATCGGCGGCGGCATTCCGGTCACTCCCTTCGGACCCTGGAGCTATGATTTCACCGAAGAGGAGGCGGTCAAACTGCTGGAAGGCTGTCCGCTTCAAGGCGTGCTGGTCAGCCACTCGCCGCCGCACGGGGCGGTCGATGTCTCCTCGCGCGGACAGAGCCTGGGTAGTGTCGCGGTGCGCACCGCGGTGGAGCGATTGCGGCCAAGGCTCGTGGTCTGCGGACACATCCACGCCAGCGCGGGCCAGCAGACTCTCATTGGCCCGACCCTGGTCATCAATGCCGGCCCGGACGGGATTGAGGTGGAACTGCCGGTCCTTCCTCATCGGTGAACATCGAGAGCGTGTCTCGTGTCTGTCCCGCAACATCATCGCCCGGCGAGAGACGCCATGTTCCTGAGCCTGACCACGACGCACCGGCCCGCGACGGACCTTGGCTACCTGCTGCACAAGAGGCCAGGCCAGACGCAGACATTTTCACTGTCCTTTGGCAAGGCCCATGTCTTCTATCCCGAGGCAACCGAGGAACGCTGCACGGCCAGCCTGCTGCTCGATCTCGATCCCGTCGGCCTGGCCCGCGACCGGCAAGGTCCATCCGGCTCCGGCGGCGTCCTCGCCCAGTACGTCAACGATCGGCCCTACGTCGCCTCGTCGCTGATGAGTGTCGCCATCGCCGATGTCTTCGGCAGCGCGATGCAGGGCAAGTGTAAGGATCGCCCCGAACT
>JBBSDR010001645.1:0-1682 GCA_038240465.1 Gemmatales bacterium | reverse complement strand
TGCCGCTTGCGGCTTAGCGGACCGCCCGCTAAGCCGCAAGCGGCAAGAAGTTATTTCGCCGTCGGTCCCAGGGCGCGGAGGCAACGCGCACGGTTGATCGGGCGAAGGGGACCATTCCGAGGGAAGGATACTTCCTCTGCGATGAGATAGAGGGGTCCGTATCCCGCCCAGATTGCCGGAAGAAATGCGATCTGTTTCCCCCAATTCAACTGACCTTTTTGTCGAACAGGTACGGCAGTATACTTCTTTCCTTCCCAGCAAGGCTGGGGAGAATTCGCCTTCAAACTCCCTGAAAGGAAAGACATGACGCAACGATTCTTCGTCGGCGGACTGTTGTTGCTCGCGTTCATCGCCGTGGCCCGCAGCGACGAAAAAACCGGCACCAAGGCACCGACGACAGCCCCGCACCCTGGTCTGGAGCGAATGAAGAAGCTGGCCGGCACCTGGGTCGCGGCTGACAAGGACGGCAAGCCAACCGATCAGGTCATGTCGGTGATCAAGGTGACCGCAGCCGGCAGCGCCGTCCACGAGACGCTGTTCCCCGGCCAGCCGATGGAAATGGTGTCGGTGTACTATCGCGATGGGGCGGACCTGATGATGACGCACTACTGCGCACTGGGCAACCAGCCGCGCATGAAAGCCGACCCGAAGTCCCCGTCCAATCAGATCTGCTTCAAGTTCGTGGGCGGCTCGAACCTGGACCCGGCAAAGGACAAGCACATGCACGAGGGGACGCTCACCTTCATCGACGACGACCACATCGAGTTTTCCGGAGTGGCCTGGGAGGGTGGCAAGCCCGACGACAGCCATAAGTGCGGTATGAAGCTCGTCCGCAAGAAGTAAGGCGAGCGGGCAGAAACTATCCGACCAGCCCGACGCGCAAGCGAGGTTTTCTCTTCCTCGCTTGCGCGTGAGAACGCGCCGGTGCATCTTTGGAGAATGAGGATGAGCCACACCGACGCCGAATCCAGGGAACAGGCGAACCCGCGGGACATCTACTCCCTGCTTCCAACTCTCTCCCCGAGTGACAGGACCCGAGCGGTCCTACGCCTTATCCGAGAGCATCCGGAGACAAGACTGGAATTGCCGGTCCATGACGGAGTGCGGGCCACGCTCAATGAGATCAATCTGAGTCCTCAGGGACTTGTGGATCTCGGCGTCGAACAAGCGCTCGATCTGAGGAAAGCCGACCTCCGAGGAGCGAGTTTACGTCTGGCAAACCTGCAAGGTGCCGTGATGGAGCAAGCAAACTTCATCGAAGCCGACCTGGCCGGGGCAAACCTCCGCGGCGCGGCCCTGGCGGAAGCCAACTTTCAGGACGCCGTCATGGAGGAAGCCGACCTGAGCGATGCTGGCCTGCGCTTCGCCGTCTGCCGGCGAGCCGTTCTGGAAGGGGCGAAACTCCAGCGCGCCGACCTGTGGGGGGCCGTGTGCGAGGGCGCTGTCCTCACGCGCGCCGACCTGCGCGGGGCCACCCTCACCGAGGCCGACTTTCGCGGCGCCGACCTCCGCGGCGCCGACTTGCGCGAGGCCATCCTGAAGCAGACCAACTTCGAGGGGGCCAACCTCGAGGGAGCCGACCTGCGCGGGGCCATCCTTGGAGACACTTGCCTGCGCGGAGCCGTTCTGCGCGACGCCAGGCTGCAGGGGCTTGTCCTGACTCATTCTCACCTCGAACACGT
>JBBSDR010001644.1:0-1686 GCA_038240465.1 Gemmatales bacterium | reverse complement strand
GACTGCAACAGCGACAGAGCGTGCGCCTCGATCTCGTGACCGTCAAGGATCGCCTGTCGAATGGCGGCCAGCACTTCTTCATTATTCGCGCCGCCTCGCTCCAGTTCGGCGATGACGACCAGGCGCTCTTCGCCCTCGACTTCAATCGAGAACGCGGCGCTGGCATTGCGGCGCAGCCCCGGATGACTGTTCTCCACTGTCCGCTCGAGGTCCTGCGGATAGTGGTTGCTGCCGGCGATGATGATGAGGTCCTTGTAGCGGCCCGTGACATAAACCTCGCCGTCGAGCAGGAAGCCGAGATCGCCCGTGCGCAGGAATGGCCCCTCGTCCGTGCCGGCAAGACGAGCGGCAAACGTCTCTTCCGTCTCCGCGGGCCGGCCCCAGTAGCCCTCCGCGATGGCGGCGTCCGCCACCCAGATCTCGCCGATCTCGCCTTCGTTGCAGCGTTGCCGGGTCAGCGGATCGGCAATGACCACAGTCCGCGACGGCATCGGCCGGCCACAACTCACGACGGCGCGAATGTTCTTCTCGCCCTCAGCGGCGCGGACGGCCCGGTTCTGTTCCAGTTCGGCTGCGCGAGCGGGCAGGACGACAGGGACCTCGTCGATGCGCGAACTGGAGACGACCAGGGTCGCCTCGGCCAGTCCATACGCGGGACTGAATGCCTCGCGGCGAAAGCCACAGCCCGCGAACGTGTCCACGAATCGCTCGATCGTGTCGCAGTGGATCGGCTCGGCGCCGTTGCCCGCATAGCGCCAGCTTGAGAGATCGAGCGTCTCGCGCTGCCGGGGACTCAGTTGCTTCACGCACAGGTCAAAGGCAAAGTTCGGCCCCATGCTGTGCGTGCCACAATGGCGCTGAATCGCTTCAAGCCAGCGGATCGGCCGCTTGAGGAATGCCAGCGGCGACATGACGACGCACAGGTGGCCGCTGTAGAGCGGCTGCAATAAGCCCTGGATCAACCCGTAATCGTGAAAGTGCGGCAACCAGGTGACCGTGACACTCTCCGGCGAATAACCACACCCTTCGCGGATACTCTGGGAATGCACGAGCAAGTTGCGATGGCTGACCATCACGCCGCGCGGCGTCGAGGTCGAGCCGGACGTGTACTGCAAATAAGCCAGCGTTGAGCCACAGACGACCGGCGGCGTCCAGTTGTCGGCGACAGCAAGGTCAAGGCTTTCGGTCGCCAGCCAGCGCAGTTCGCCCAGGGTCGGCAAATGCTCGCGAAATTCATCGAGCCGTTCGCGGATCGCGGACGTGGTCAACACGACCGATGCCTTCGCATCCTCGACGATTGACTGAAGGCGCGGCAGGGTCCGCTTCAGGCGCAGGGCATCCGGCGGCGGCGCGGGTATACCAATGACGCCTGCATAGAGACACGCATAAAAGGCGACGAAGAAGTCGAGTCCCGGCGGATAGAGGAGCAGGGCGCGGTCGCCGGGGGAGGCTTGCTGAAGAAGGAGGACCGCGAGCGCGCGAGCCTGACGGTTCAGATCGGCGTAGGTCAGTCTTGCTCCGGGCGTCTGTCCGTCAACGAGGAAGACGTACGCTTCTCGCTCGGCCTGCTCGCTCGCCCGGAAGCGGAGCAGGTCGATCAAAGAAGCGTATCCGTCCGCGGGATCGCAGATCATCTCACTCCTCTTGGGTTAGCCGCGACGCGGAGTCCTCGGAGCGGAGCGCGTG
>JBBSDR010001643.1:0-1692 GCA_038240465.1 Gemmatales bacterium | reverse complement strand
TCGCTTGCCGGGTTCTGCGCAGGTCCAGCCGGCAAGCGAGGCCGCTTGCGGCTACGACGGTTCGCCTCTGCGACGAGAGTGGAGTACCGGCGAACTTGCGAAACAGGCATCGAGCGGCAGGATGAGTCCGAGGGTTCGCATGCACATCAACGCTGCCAGACCCTTCAGGCATGCGCGGATGAACCAAGGGCCTCGGTCCGGCCGGTATTCACAGAGATGTGGCCCCCACCACGCTCCCGAATGCCGGATTGGGGCCTTCGGCTCGAAGAGCGGTGCGCACCTCCGGCAAGGCGAAAAACGCTCGCAAGAGGTTGTCGTGTGCACGCGATTGAAATTGCAGGCCCTCTTCCCAGTTGGCCAGCAGGTCCACGGCTACGCCGAGGCGGACTGCGAGTTGCGGCACGCTCAGGCCAAGTGTCTGCCGATTCGCCCGGATCTGCTCCGGGTGCAACAGGTGAACCTGGTCGCGGAAGGCGCGACTGATTTGTTCCTCGGCGTGGTTGTCGAAGTACAGTGCGCCGCACTCCTGGCAACGCGGCACTACCAGTTCAGGCGTCTCGACGGTATGCAACACGCCGTCGTGCCGGATCTCGCTGCGATACAGCAGGCGAACCGCCCAGACCGTGTTCTTGCGGCAGACGTCACAATAGCGGGGGAACGGTTTGGCCGCCGGTTGTGCGCCAACAGACGTCGGGATGGTTTCAGGCATCATGAATGCTCACCACGCGAATGGCCGGGAAATCAAAGGTGTCGGGAGCCGATACGGTGACCACGCACCTGCGCTGGGCCTGCGGCGATTTGATCCTCATCTTGTCGTCCTCGCAAGGGTTCAGCCGCCGCCAAGCACCGCCTTACCGATTATTATGGTCAACGGAGGACATCCCCATGCTAACAGCCTTGCGGATAGAGACCACGATTCTCCCCGGTCCATCGTCTTGAAATTACAGCCCCCGAACTACCGGAAGGCGCCACGGTGGAGGTCATCGTCGTCCTACCGGAAAAACCAACACCGCAGTTCCGGTCGGCGTTGGAGTTTCTGGAATCACTGCCGCCTGGACCCCGCGCTTTCAAGACCTGGGAAGAGTACGAACAGCACCTCCGAGAAGAACGCGACTCAGGGAAGCGGTGACGCGGCCTGGGAGCCGGGTACAATTACGACGGCCCCTTTACGGAGTCCAGATCATGTCCATTATCATTGCAGGCGTCGTCAAAAACGGCGTCGTCGTGCCAAACATCCCTCTGCCCGAAGATGCCCGGGTCGAAATCCGCCTGACCGAACGACCGGCAGATGTTCCAGAGGAACCGATGGCTGCGGCCCCCCGAACGCCGGCCGAGTTGCGACGGATGCCGCGTGAGCAGCGACAGGCGATCCTGGCAGCGGCAGCCGAAAAGGCAGAGCAGGATTACCGCACCGACAAGGACCTGACGGGATTCGAGGCCTTTAGCGAGGAAGAACTGGATGACGACTAATCCGGCTCCCTCACTCGATTCGGCCCAATATCGAAGCTTGCGGAGCGGGCCGTCGCGGCTTACAATACCTCACATGATCCGCATTCGCTTTCCTGACATCGCAATCGAGCGACGGGCCTTGGGATTCCTGGCCGGTCGCTTCTCGTTCAAGAGTTTCGCCAGCGGCGAAACCCTTGTGCCGCCAGCGGCTTTGGCCGCTCTCGCCCTGGAGGCGATTCCATT
>JBBSDR010001642.1:0-1715 GCA_038240465.1 Gemmatales bacterium | reverse complement strand
ACCGTCTTGCGCGGACCCTTGCGCGTACGGGCATTCGTCCGCGTCCGCTGGCCCCGCACCGGCAAGCTGCGGCGATGCCGGCTGCCGCGATAGCAGTTGATCTCGCGCAGTCGGGCGATGTTCTGCTGCGTCTGGCGGCGCAATGGACCTTCGACGACATAATCGCGGTCGAGGATGGCGGCCAGACGAGCCAGGTCGTCGTCGCTCAGTTCCTTGGCCTTGCGCTGCGGATCGATGCGCGCCTGTTCGCACAGACGCAGCGCAATCGTCGGGCCAACGCCCTCGAGGTAGCGCAGCGAGATGTAAGTCGGCTTGTCGTTGGGAATGTCAACACCCAGGATACGCGGCATGTCGCTCTCCTATCAACCCTGACGCTGCTTGTGACGCGGGTTGGTGCAAATGACCAGCAACTTGCCATGCCGGCGCACCAGTTTACAATTCTCGCAGACACGTTTAACGCTCGAACGAACCTTCATGGCATCTTCCTTCCAACTGCGGAAAACTATCTTTTTACCAACTGCTGTCCAGTCTGGCAAGTAGCCTTCCCACTTTTCTCGTTCCTCCGCTCTTCCCCCTCGTTTCCACGCTCCCCCCATCTCCTCGTTCCCACGCTCTGCGTGGGAACGGCTTCTTCGACGCTCCGCGTCGCGCGAGTCCGAAGAGGCTCCGGCCTGCGTCTGCACCTCAGACGACGCAGAGCGTCGAAGAGGCCGTTCCCACGCAGAGCGTGGGAACGAGGAGGGAGTGCCGCACTCGCGGAGCGAGTGCGAGACATTCCTCAGGCGAGCTTCGGAATCAGTGTCTCCTCGTCGGCGGTCACAACATACACACCCGTGTCTGTCACGGCCAACGTGTGTTCGATGTGAACGCTGGGCAGTCCATCGCGCGTGACAACGGTCCAGTGATCGCGCAGCGTATCGGTGTCGGCTCGGCCCATGTTGACCATCGGCTCGACTGCGAGGACCAATCCCGGCTCGATCCGAAAATCGTTCTTCCGCACCTCGCGATTGACGAAGTTGGCCACTTGCGGATTCTCGTGCATGATGCGGCCGATGCCATGACCGACGTACTGCGTCACCACACTGAAACCCGCGGACTCGACGACGTGCTGCATCTGTTTGGCAACCTCGGTCCACCATTTCCGCCGTGCCAGTTCCTCCATCGCCGTCCGCAGTGTCAATTCGCCGATCTCGACGAGTCGTTTCCGCTCTGCGCTGACCTCACCGACCATGACCGTGATGGCCGCGTCGGCACACCACCCGTTGAGCTTGCAGGCCGTGTCGAACTTGATCAGATCGCCTTCCTTGATCGCTCGCGGCCCGGGGATGCCGTGGACGACCTGCTCGTTGAGCGAGATACAGGTACTCGCCGGAAACGGCACCTTGCCGGGATAGCCCTTGAACAGGGGGATGGCGCCGTGACGATTGTAAATGTCCTCGACGGCGCGATCGATCTCGATGGTCTTGGTGCCGGGTATCGCCATGGCCCGGCATAACCGCAGCGCCTCGGCCACCAGTTTGCCGGCCTCGCGCATCAGACCCATTTCGCGGGTCGATTTCAGTTCGGGAGCACGAGAGAAGAAGGAACGGAGCAAAGTCACCTGCCTCTCTCGAAAGGGCCGCCACAGACTTGTTCAGGATCGACGGCGGAATAACAGGTTGCCGCTTGCGGCTTGGCGGGCAGTTCGCCAAGCCGCAAGCGGCAAGAAAGAAGTT
>JBBSDR010001641.1:0-1738 GCA_038240465.1 Gemmatales bacterium | reverse complement strand
TATAGTTTCTGAGGAAGGAGCTTTCGTCCGCTCCTGGCCCGCCTTGATCTTCCCGCCTGCAATCCTCCCCCGGAGGCCCCCATGACACGACGCGCTCTCCTGCTCGTGTTCCTTTTGTATTCCCTCCTGCTTGGTGTCCGGCTTCAGGCCGCCGAACCGCTGCACCAGCAGATCGACGCCCTCATCGCTGCTGCCGGCAAGGGCAAGCCGTGCAGCGCACTCAGCGATGACGCCGAGTTTCTCCGCCGCGTCGCGCTCGATCTCACCGGACGCATTCCCTCCATCCAGGAAACCAGGGCGTTCCTGCAAGACACCAGCGCCGACAAGCGCGCGAAACTGATCGATCGTCTTCTCGCCGGCCCCGAGTATCCGCGGCGGATGCAGGAGCAGTTCAACATCGTCCTGATGGAACGCCTCGGCGACAACGCCGACTGGAGCCGTTATCTGCTGGCCAGCTTCGAGAAGAACAAGCCGTGGGACGTCATGGCCCGCGAGGTCCTGTCCGGCTCGCGCGAGGAGCCGGCGAAGGGAGCGGGTTTCTTCCTGTCGAAGCGGCTGGAGAACTACGGCCAAAACCCTGTCGATTATCCCGCCCTGACCCGCGACATCGGCCGGCTGTTCCTCGGCATGAACCTCCAGTGCGCCCAGTGTCACGATCATCTCTTTGTCGCGGACTACAAGCAGGTCGATTTCCAGGGCATGTTTGCCTTTGTGCAGAATGTCCAGCGCGGCGCCGGGATCGACGTCATCGAGAAACCGACGACGAAGAAGGTGAGTTTTGCCTCGGTGTTCGAGAAGATCCAGAAGGAGACCGGGCCGCGCATGCCCGGCATGAAGGAAGTGCCTCTGCCGGCGTTCAAGGCGGGCGAGGAGTGGGCGACGAAGCCCGATCCGAAGACCAAGTCGGCCGGCGTCCTCAAGTTCAGCACGCTGACGAAGCTGGCCGAGACCGTGACCGATCCCGCCAACGCCGCCTTCAGCCGCAATTTCGCCAATCGTCTCTGGTTCCTGATGATGGGACGCGGCCTGGTGCATCCGCTCGACATGAGCCACAGCGACAATCCGCCCTCGCATCCCGAACTGCTCGATCTGCTGGCAAAGGAGGCCGTCGCGCGCAAGTACGACATCAAGGGACTGCTACGCGAACTGGCCCTGAGCCAGACCTATCAGCGTTCGAGTGTACTGCCGTCGGGGCAAACGAAGTTTGAGCCGGCGACATTCTTGACGGGCCACGAGAAACGACTGTCGTCAGAGCAGTTGCTGGCCAGCGTGCTGGAGGCGACAGGCGAAAAGGACCGTGCCAGCAAGATGAAGGGCGGTATCGACGGACTGCGGGCGAAGTTCCTCAAGGCGTTCGCCAACACGGCGCGCGAGCCGGAGGAAGAGTTCGCGCCGGCGCTGCGCTCGGCCCTGTTCCTGCTCAACGATAGTGCCGCCCTCGATCTGCTGATGCCGAGGCCGGGCAACCTCGTCGAGCGCGCTGCCAGGCTGCCGGACGACAAGGTTGCGGAAGAACTGTATCTATCGATCCTGACCCGGCTGCCGGCGGCGGAGGAGAAGGACGAGATCGCGAAGTATCTGGCGAAGAACGCAAGCCGCAAGGCCGTCGCGGTCGGCCATCTGGCCTGGGCGCTGCTGGCATCGACGGAATTCTGTGTGAATCACTGACCCGTGGTGCAGGCGTCTCGCCTGCTCTTGCGTTTCCCGTGGTGCAGGCGGCTCGCCTGCTCTTCTCTTC
>JBBSDR010001640.1:0-1741 GCA_038240465.1 Gemmatales bacterium | reverse complement strand
CCGCGAACGAAGAGGTAGGTTGGGGCATCCAGCTTCGTATCGAAGGCCCGGGCCACGCCGTCCTTCTTGATGTCCGGCTGTCCGGGCAGCGCGTCGATACGAACGTCGTGCGGCTCGAAGAAGGCGCGGAAGCGGTAGTAGTCCTGCTGCGCGATTGGGTCGTATTTATGGTCGTGACAGCGGGCGCAGCGCATGGTGATGCCGAGGAACCCCTGGGCCGTGTGTTCGACGGTTTGCTGCATCCAGACGTTGCGGTCGAACTTGTACCAGTTCCGCGCCAGATAGCCGGTCGCGCGCAATGTCTTGGGATCGGTCGGAGCAATCTCATCGCCGGCAAGCATCTCCTGAATCATGCGATCGTAGCCCTTGTCGGCGTTCAACGATTCGATGATCCAGTCGCGCCAGCGCCAGATGTACTGCTGGCTATAGCGCAGTTCCGCTCCGGAGCCATAAGGATCGCAGTAGCGCCAGACGTCCATCCAGTGACGCCCCCAGCGCTCCCCGTGCTGCGGGCTGGCCAGGAGCCGATCGACCACTTTCTCGTAGGCGTCCGCTGACGTGTCGGCCAGGAAGGCGTGCAGTTCGTCCCGTGTCGGCGGCACGCCGATGAGGTCGAGATAGACGCGGCGCAGGAGTGTCGCTCGATCGGCCGGCGGGTTGACGGTGACACCCCTGGCAGCGCGATCCGCCGCGAGGAAAGCGTCGATCGGGTTCGCGGGCTGTTCGCCCTGCACCTGCGGAATTGTGGGCCGAGTCGGCGGCTGGAACGCCCAGTGCTTGCGTGGATCTTCGGGAATGGGTTCGTCGGCTGCTTTGGCACCCTGGTCGATCCAGGAGCGGAGAACGTCAATCTGCTGCCGCGAGAGCGATTCGCCTTCTTTCTCGGGAGGCATCCGCGAACGATCCTTGCCGAGGACGGCGTCGATCAGCAGCGACTCGCCGCTCTTGCCGGCCACGACGACAGGTCCGTTTTTGCTGCCCTTACGGATGAGCGGCGAGGCATCGAGTCGCAGGTTGGCCTTCTGGCGGACGGCCCCGTGACAGGCGACGCAGCGCTCTGTGAAGATCGGCTTGACGTCTTTCTGGTAGTCGATCGTGGGGGCCGCCGAGGTGAAAGCGGAGGAGCAGACGAGTCCCAGAAGCGGCAGGCCGAGCGTCTTCATTGAGGCACCACATGAGGGCAAGGCGAGAGGCGGGGGTGAACAGCAGGCGGGATCGTTGTGTCGCACTCACGAAGGTCAAGTATACTGTCTTGAGGCGCTGGTTCACAAGGCCCTCCCATGAAATCTCTTCTCGCAACTTGCTCTCGCTGCACGTCTTCGATCTGGCGGCGAAATGAGGAACGAGGCTACCGGGTCGGGAGCCGGCAGGAAAGTTCTTCCGGGGGGCGCATCCTTGCGCGCAAACCTGTCGCTGTTCATGGACTCTGGGGCCGGTTGATTTGAATGCGCCAGCGTCCGAGCGAACGGCCTGGTGGTCATCTTCGATCCGCGCGTGCGGACCAGGGGCTGCGGGCGAACCTTCTTGCCAGCCCTGCCGGACCGCCGGCGCTTTGTGGCTGATGGGGAACTACCCGAGGAGCTTTCTCTGTTCTGAGCGGCAGGATCTCGCTCGGCATCGCGGCCGGCAGTCCCATCTCGACGGAACGCAGCAGCGGCGGATCGAGGCGCTCGAAGCAAACCGTTACTCCCACCAGACAGCCCCACAATCCGGCGGCAGACGTGATCGCGAGGGCGTAGGG
>JBBSDR010001639.1:0-1750 GCA_038240465.1 Gemmatales bacterium | reverse complement strand
CGATCTTTCCCTGGCAACGACCTCGCCAGGGTCGTACGCTGTCTAGGTCCGCTCACCAAGGAGGTTCTCGTGAGACAAATCGGAAGGCGAATTCTGCCCGTCGTTGCTGGCTTGAGCCTCGTACTATTGTTCGCAACCCGCGCCGCAGGGCAAGTGCAGTCCCTGCTCTACACCGTGCCGTTCAAGGCAGGGGATGGGCGGTATTTGATCTATCGCATTCCGGCCATCTGGACGGCACCGGGCAAGCCCCTGCTGGCATTTGCCGAGGGCCGGGTTTCCGGGCGAAAAGCTGCCGGCAACATTGATGTCGTGCTGCGGCGCAGTTTCGACCTCGGCCAGACCTGGGAGAAGCTCCAAGTAATTGCCGATCTCGGGGACGATTTCTGCGGTAATCCCTGCGTCGTGCACGACCCGGTGAAGGACCGATTGTGGCTGGCGTTCACACGCAGCCGCGGCTCCGACGTGGAAGAAGCGATCGCCGCCGGAAAAGCACCGGGCACACAGGTCTGGGTCACCTGCAGCGAGGACGAGGGCGCCACCTGGTCGAAACCGATCGACGTCTCGCCGACCGCGCGCAAGCCGTCCTGGGGTTGGTACGGGACTGGTCCAGGAGCCGGACTGTACCTCGGGGACGCCAGGAAGGGCCGACTGCTCATCCCGGCCTATCACTCAGAAAAGGGAGTCTATCGGGCGCATTGCCTCTTCTCCGACGACCACGGGACAACCTGGCAACTTGGCATGGATGCCGCCGACCACACCAGTGAGCCGCAGGTGGTCGTGCTTGGCGATCGCTCCCTGCTCATGAACGCCCGCACCATTGCCGGCCACGGGAAGAACCGGACGCTCCTCGCGAGCCGCGATGACGGGAAGACATGGCGGGCAGCCACCGGCTTGACGGCACTGGTGGAGAACGACTGCCAGGGCTGCCTCGGGCGCTGCTTCCGTTCGGGATCGAAGGATCAATGGGACTTGATCTTCACCCAGCCGGTCAGCCACAGGCGGGTCGGTGTCCACGCCTGGATCAGTGAGGATGAAGGAAGGACGTGGCCTCATGCGCAGCAGTTGTGGAATGGGCCGAGCGCCTACTCGTCGATGGTCCGCACTCAAGACGGGCTGGTGTGCGGCTTGATCGAATGCGGGAAGAAGGACACCTACGAACAAATTGCCTTCGTGAAGTTTGCTCCCGAATGGCTGAAGACGCGCAAGGCACCCTGAAACTGAATGTTTCGGCCCTGCGTCCGAACGCAGGACACAGGCCCTTACCCACTCCAAGCCGCCGTCTGGTTCGCTGGATGGCGGCCAACACCTCCAACGATCTGCACGTCCGTTGCTCTGACGTGTGAAAACTGGTTTGACCCCTTTCCTGGTCTGCTTTTCGAGGAGAGGAGAGCTTGACATGAAAAAACAATCTCTGGGTGCGAGCGAGGTGGAGATTCTTTCGCGAGTCTTCAAAGCCGAGGAAGGCACTCTGTCCGCGGAGGCAGCCCGAGCCATCCTGGGCCTGCATCTGGATCAGCGCGACCGCGACCGCGCGCATGAACTCGTCGTCAAGAACCAGGAAGAGATCTTGACGGAGGAAGAACTCACCGAACTGGATAATTATCGGCGAGTCGGACATCTCCTCGATCTGCTAGCGTCGAAAGCGCGGCTGTCCCTGAAACAACTTGGCCTGGGTGGTTGAGTCGTGGACGATGCGCTGGTCGAACTCGTCTGGGAGCGAGCACGCGGGCGCTGCGAGTATTGTTGCCTG
>JBBSDR010001638.1:0-1762 GCA_038240465.1 Gemmatales bacterium | reverse complement strand
CTCTCTCATAGGCTCCGGGCTGTTGATCGTTGATGAAATCATCGACATCCTTCGGCGCCGGCGGCAGTCCCGTCAGGTCGAGCGTCAGACGGCGAATCAGTGTCACCCGGTCGGCTTCCGGAGAAGCCGTCAGCCCCGCGGCGCGGCGCTTCGCTTCGACAAAGGCGTCGACGGGGTTGCCGGCCGCCGGGACCGGAGGGCGGCGCGGAGGAATGAACGCCCAGTGCGACTGATAGTCGCCACCCTGTTCGATCCAGCGCTTCAGGGTTTGCTTCTCGACGTCCGTGAGCGACTTGTTGCTCCGGGGAGGCGGCATGACGCGGTCGGCGCGCGGAGCGAAGATACGGGCGACCAGGGCGCTGCCATCGGGTTTGCCCGGCACGATGGCCTTGCGCCCCGACTCGGCCGGCTTGATCGCCTCGTCGCGGACATCGAGACGCAGCCCGGCCTTGCGCTCCTTGACGTCGGCCCCGTGACATGCGAAGCAGTTGTTGGCGAGGATGGGCCGGATGTCGCGGTTGTATTCCAGCCGTGGCTCGGCGGCGGAGGCACCTGCGGCGAGCAGAAGCAGTGTCCACGCGGCATGGAGGAACAAGGAGGGCATCGAACGAACTCCGGTGAGAGCGCAGGAGGGCAGCGGCACCAATGCGATTCAGTTTACCCGTGCTGGGGGTGACTCGCAAGTAATGGATCGCGACGGACCGTTTGCAGTTCCTTGGGCCTGACTCTTGTGATCGACAGCGTCGCCGCTTACCATAGCAACGTGAGCGATGGCCCACCCTGCCCGCCTCCAGCCGCACAGGCGAAAGTGATGCGTGTCTCGATCCTGTTCATGATGCTCCTCATCCCGGCGGCAGGACGAGCGGATTCGCTCGATGACGCCGAACGAAAAGAATTGCGCGCCTATCTCGCCGAACTGAAAGCAGGCCGGCCAGGCAGCGCCGCCCAGGTCGAGCGACTTGCTGCTCTCTCCTTCGACGGTCTGAAAGAAACGATCCGTGCCTACACGCAACTCGAGCCGCCGATCGAGCCGCACACCCATCGCGCCTTCCAGTCGCTGCTCGAACGCGCCAGCCGCGAAGCCCTGTCGCCCTGGCCGCTCGTCACGCTCTATTCACCCGACTTTGCCGGCTATCTGACGAAGGCCGACAATCCGTTGGCCCGCTCACTCTTTCGCCGTCTGCTCGACAGCGGCAACGAACGACAGGCATTCGATCTCTGCATCCGTCTCTCTCCCAGCGCCGCGCTGGAACATCTCGCGGGCGGCAAGAAGGAGAAGCGCGCCGCGCTGTTTGACGCCTGGAACCGCAGGCTCGCCCTGGGCCGCGAAGCCCGGCCGCTGCCCGGACTCGAGCAACAGTTGAGGGAGGTCGCCGCTGGTTTCTCACTCGATCTTGCTGTCGAGGAATTGGAAGCGCACTTGCGTTTCCTCGCGTCCTGGCCGAGCCTGCGCGACGCCTATCTCCGCGCGCTGGCCCGCTGTATCGAGAGCGAGAACGAGAGCATCGTCCTAGCTGGCCTGGCTGTGCAGCAGCGAGCGCCTGCACTGATCGAGCGAAACGAGTCTCTCGTCGCGCGCTGGATGAAGTCGCCGCGCGTCGTTGAGGCGGCCCTGCGGAATTTTGCCTTCGATGAGTCGCAGGACCATTCGGCCACGCTTCGCAATCTGTGGGCGAAACTGCCTACCGAACAGTTGAAGATGCGCTACCAGGCGCTGTTCGCCATGAGTGTGCATCCGCGAGGCAATGACGACATCGCGCTG
>JBBSDR010001637.1:0-1775 GCA_038240465.1 Gemmatales bacterium | reverse complement strand
GTGATGTTCGTCCTGGGTGGATTGCTGATCGTGTTCTTCCTGGCCGTCTTCTGCTTTGCCCCGGACAGGCTGCCGGAGTTCAAGCAGCGCATGCTGGCCATCTCCTGTGGGCTGCTCGCCGGCGGCTTCGCCTTCTTCCTCACCGGCCAGTTGAATCTCGAGATCAAGGCCATCAAGACGCTCTTCGGCGACATGGGCGTCAAGGCGTCCGGAGGCGTCGCAGTGTTCCTGTTCGTCCTGCTCTGGTGGTTCAGTCCGCTGGCGCCCGTCGGCGTCGATAAGAAGCTCGACGACATCAAACAGGACACGGCAGCGATCAAGCAAGACACAACAGGCATCAAGGAGGACACCCGGGAGATCAAGACGGGCCTGAAGGAAGGGATGGCCGGCCTCGGGCGGCTGGGTGGGTTGAAGAGCAATCCGGAGACGGCGATCGATTACTACCACAATGCCCTGGTGTATCTCAAGGACGGCGACACGAAAAATACCCGCCTGGCGTTTGAAAAGTATTTCGACAAGGAGACCACGGAGTTCTACGATCCCTACCTCGAATACTGGGACGTGCTGCGCAAGGTGTTCAATCCGGAAGAAACAGGCGAAATGCTGCGCCACCTGGCCGAGCGCAAGCCGAAGAGCCTGGCGTTGCAACTGGTCCTCCTGCAACAGGGAGCAGGCCGGGGACAGGCCGAACGCTATCGGGAGTTCCTGAAGGAGCATGCGGATTATTTGCCGGCCTATCGGCTGCTGGTCAACAGTTTGCCGGCGGGGACCCTCCTCGAAGAAAGGCAGCAATCGCTCGTCCGCGTCGAGTTCGAGGAGCGCGGCGGCTACGAGAAGCTGAAGGAGTTTTACCTCAATCCGGCCCACGACCATCTGAAATTCTTTCGGACCTTTGGCCTGAAGGCACCGCTCGACATGAGCAAGTATCTGCTGGTCAACGTCCAGGGCGACGACCTGTTCCGGGCGCTGGTGGTGGGCATCGACGACAAGCGGCCCGGTCAGAAAGTGATCCTGACTTTTGGCAACGGCGCGGTGGCCGAGGTGCCGATTCTGCCGTTGCGCGACAACGAACCGGAGACCGTTGCGGCGGTGATGGAGTTGCGTTCCGGCAAGGGCAGCGAGCCGAAGTACGAGAAACGCCGGGCCAACGACATTCGCATTTTCAAGTTCAGCGGCTACCTCTCGGGCATCAAGCCCTCCGCCATCCGCTTCAACCTGGAATACGTCGATGCGAAGGGGAACCACTACAAGTTCCCCGATCCCGTCGGCACTGTTGTCAGCTTCTTCCGGGCCGAGGTAGCGAGTGGCCGCAAGGTGATGGAGTTCGGCCGGGTGCGCGAGCCGCAATTGTGGATCTATCCGCAGGAACTGCTGAAATCCTGCCAGGTGGCCCTGAGCAAGGACGGGCCATTCGTTCGAGTGCCAACTCACATGAACGTGCCGACGATCCACGAGTTGGCCCTGAAGAAAGTACCCGGATTCGACGGCAAGCCGGGACCGCACCTCTTCTGGATCAAGGGCGTGACCGACGCCGGCCAGAGTGTCGGTCCCGAGACGATCCAGGTCGAGTGTCCGGAAAGCGACTGAGCCAGAGGCGCAAGGCCTCGCATCGGCGGAAGCCGGGATTGCCATGAGAAATCGTATCACTCGCAACTGACGGACGGATCGGTCCTGCGGCGGACAGACGGCTACAGCGACTTGAACGGCTCCGCGGTCTGCCACTCAAACGCATTATCAACTCCCAGCACTTACGCTCTCCATGGATCGTCGGTCTT
>JBBSDR010001636.1:0-1775 GCA_038240465.1 Gemmatales bacterium | reverse complement strand
GCCGCCGAGCCGCTGCTGGACGCCATCGACGCCGTGACAGGAACGCCGACGAAGTTCGAGAAGTTGCCGGCCGGAACGCGGGCGATCGAGTTGCCGGACGCGCGTTATGAGAACTATCTGCTGGCGGTCTTCGGCAAGCCGAAGCGCGAGGGCGTCTGCGAATGCGAGCGCGTCACGGACCCGAACCTGGCCCAGGCGCTGCACACGCTCAACAGCGATACGATCGTGGCGAAGATTGCTCATCCGCAGGGCCGCGTGGCGAAATTGCTGGCGGCGAAGAAGCCCGATGCAGAGATTGTGACGGAACTGTATCTGGCGGCGCTTAGCCGAACCCCCACGGGCGCGGAGCAGACCGCGATCCAGAAGCTGAGAGGTGAGACGACGGACGCGAAGTCCTTCTATGAGGACTTGTTGTGGTCGCTGTTGAACTCGAAGCACTTTCTGTTCGTGCGCTGAATAGAAGCATGCAAAGAGGAGGGAGGAGAGCGAGCCGCCGGGCTTGTCCCGGCGGAATAAACCCGCCGGCTCGCTTTTCCACTTGCCTGGAGCTACTTTTTCTTGTCTTCCTTGTCGAGGGGCTGGGTTGGACTTTTCTCCGGATCGTAAGCTTTCAGCCCCACCACCATGTTGAGCTTGTTCAGTTTGCGCCAGTAGTTCGACTCGAAATCAACGACGTGTGCCAGCCGCTCCCGGTACGCCTGCTGCGTGTTGAGCATGTCGATAAGTTTGCGGTCTCCGGTCCGAAAGGCCGCCTCCATCTTGGTCCGCAGATCATGGGCTGCCTTCAAGGTGCCGGCGGTATTGTTTTGCGTCACATCCTCAACGGCGTCCTCGTACTCGGCCAAAGTGGTTTCCACCTCGGCCAGGGCATCGGCCCGATCGCCCAGATAGGTAAACTGTCGATCCCGGACCTGGGCTTGCGCCTTGCGAATGTTCCCCTGGTTACGATCCGTAAATGGCAGGGTCGTGGAGATGCCAATGCCGAATAGAGAGCCGTTGCGGAACCCCGTGATATGGCGCTGGTCCTGATAGGTATAGCCTGGAACAATGGCAACTTGAGGCTTCCCTCGCCGCCGTTCCCACTCGACCAGGGCGTCGGCGTGGGCAATTGCTTGCTGGCTCGACAGCAGATCGGGACGATGCGCCTCCGCCAGGGCCACAACCTCGGCCAACTTGGGCGCCGGGATAACCGCCTTCACCGTCAGCACGCCCTCCAACTCGAAATCCGGATCCCGCGCGCTTCGGCCGATCAAGGGACGCAATCGGGCCTTGGCTGCTGCCAGCGCCAACTCGCGGGCGTGGATCTCCAGGAAGGCTTCCAGCAAGGCCAATTTGAGACGATCCAGGTCGAGACTTCCTGCCTTTCCCATCCCGGCCAGCCCTTGAAGAAGCGGCTCCAGCTTCTTCAACTCCTCGTGGTTTTCCTCGGCTAACTTCAAGAATCCCTCGGCGCCCAGCACTTCATAAAAGGCATCCACCGTCCGCGCGAGTTGCAGGCGCAGTACATCAGCAAACTCGGCGCTGCTGACCTCGATGTTCAACTGAGCGGCCCGCATGGCTGCCACGCGCTTGCCGAAGAGAAGCCAATCGACCGGAATGCTCAGTGAGGCGTCAACCTGGGGCGGGCCGAGTTGATTCTCCCTGTCCGCGCGCTGCAAAGGGATCAACTGAGCATCCGCGAGCAGAGTCGGGTTGGGGACCAGCGCGGCCGCGATCAGGTCCGCCTCGGTCATGCGCACTCTCTCGGCCCCCGCCAGCAGGCGAAAGTTGTTATT
>JBBSDR010001635.1:0-1777 GCA_038240465.1 Gemmatales bacterium | reverse complement strand
TCTTGCCGGGGTAATAATTGGCCGAGGAGCCGGAGACTTCATGAGCGATGTAGAGATCTTTTATCCTGCCGTTGTTACACTCACGGAGCGGGACAGGAAACTGCTTTCTGAGAGTGTGGAGTTGCCTGATGAGGCATATGTTTTTGCCGATCGATACGGGGAGCAGCTATTAGGCGAACAAAGGGGTCAGACACCGAAACCAGTGGAAGGGGAGGCCGACGGTGCGTCGGGGTGGGATCCTGTCGATTTTGACGTGCCAACCTGCGGCCACGGTTCGCCAGGAACGCTCATTTCTTCATCAGAGTCGCCTTGACGGGACGACTCTGCCGCTCTATGGGAAAAAGCAGGCTGTTCTCCCTGTCGCGGCCCTGGACCGGCGCGAGATGCAGGGGATATGCTTCTTCTGACAAGTTGCCCCGTCCGAGCGCCAGGCCCATTCTGGGCTGATTGCACCCCCTGGTCAAAATAGCGAACGGAGAGAACGTGAAACGCTCCTACTTGACTCTTGCCCTCGCCCTGCCGGCTGCGCTGTTCTTGACGGCTGGCTCCGTCCGGGCCGGCGGACGCGAGACCGTCATCGTGCAGAACGCCGCCGAGGTCCTCGATCAATCGACCAAGATCGCCGACCGCTGCATCCCGGCGCAACTGTTGCGCAATGCCCAGGGCGTGCTGATCCTGCCCAATGTCGTCAAGGCCGGCTTTCTCGTCGGCGGGCGGCATGGCCGGGGCGTGCTGCTCGTTCGCTCCAAGGATGGTGGCTGGAGCAACCCGATCTTCGTGACCCTGACCGGAGGCAGTTTCGGCTGGCAGGGCGGCATTCAGTCCGCCGATCTCGTGCTGGTCTTCAAGACGGCAGGCGGCGTCGAACGCTTGCTCAAGGGACAGAACAAGCTGACCCTCGGCGGCGACGCCAGCGTTGCCGCGGGACCGGTCGGACGGCAATCGTCGGCCGCGACGGATGTCATGCTCAAGGCGGAAATCTTCTCCTACTCGCGCAGCCGGGGGCTGTTCCTCGGCCTGTCGCTCGAAGGCGATGCCCTGCTGATCGACTGGACCGGCAACGAGTCCTACTACAATCGCCGCGATGTGACACCGGCCGACATTGTCCTCGGGGCCGGCCTGCTCCTTCCCGAATCGGCCCTGACCCTGCGAACCATCCTGGCCCAGCGGACCGCCGCGGAAGCTCCCGTGGTCGTCACGCCGCCTGTGACGGTTCAGCCGCCTGTGACGGTTCAGCCGCCCGTGACGGTTCAGCCGCCGCACTGACCTGTCTCGCCGCTTGCGGCTTCGCGGGAAAGACCGCCAGGCCGCAAGCGGCGATCAACACTTTTCCACCTGCCCCGACACCGCCGAGCGATACGCCGCATCGAGCAGCGTTACCGAGCGCATCGCCGCCTCGCCGGGAGCGCAGTTCTCTGTCGTCTTGCCGAGAACGAGGTCGATGAAGTTGTTCGGCGGCCCTTCACAGGTGTAAGCGCCCGCATCCGCTGCAAGCTCCACTTTCTCGCAGCGGCCATCGTGACGACGCAGTTCACAGCGCGCCCGCTCACAGTCCAGCAATAGCATTCCTTCGCTGCCAAAGAGACGCAGATCGACCTGGAACTCGGCCTTGCCCACCGGCGGCACCGTCCCCGCTCCGGAAACGGTGCCGATCGCGCCGCCGACAAACTTCACGCTCAGGGCGTCGTACAGATCGACCTGGCTGGCTGGAGCGGCCATCAGTGCGTAGACCGTCTCGGGGACAAGGCCGGTCAGCCAGCAGAGCATGCCGGTCGAG
>JBBSDR010001634.1:0-1783 GCA_038240465.1 Gemmatales bacterium | reverse complement strand
GAGATCAATCACTGGCTCGAAACACAGATGCACGCCTATACCGAACAGGAATTGATGGCCCTCGAACGCGGCGGCGATCACCGGCACAAGGAGGAACCGCTCCTGGCCGTCTTGCTCTCGCCCTCCGCCATTGCTGTCCCACTCCAGGCAAAAACTCGCGCGTCCGTCCTGCGCGCGCTGGTTGACGTCGCGGAGAACTCGGGCCATGTCTACGATCCCACCGCCATTCTGGAGGCGATCCGGATTCGCGAAGACCTGGGGACGACCGCCCTGCCAGCCGGTATCGCCATCCCACATCCGCGCCGGCCGATGCCCAACGCGGTCGGCGAAGCGATCGTTGCGTATGGCCGAACCGAGAGCGGCATCCCATTCGGCGCCGAGCAGGGCAGCCTGACGGACATCTTCTTCCTCGTGTGCTGCCGCGATGAGCGGACGCATTTGCAGGTCCTGGCCCGGCTGTCGCGCTTGCTGCTCCAGCCGAACTTCATCGACGAACTGCGCGGCGCCACGACGGCAGCCGATACCTTCCACCTGATCGAGTCGGCGGAGAACGACCTGATCGGTTGACGAACGCGGACTCGCTCATGGACCCCGCTGTTCAGCGTCTCATCCACAACTTGCACCACCCCGCGCGCGGCACGGCTTACCAGTACGCCGCTGCGGTCACCGGCGGCGGCGCCCAGGCCATGGCGCTGCTCCTCGGCGTTCCCGGAGCGTCGAAGGCCGTCCTCGAGGTGCTGGTGCCGTATCATCCGCGTTCCCTCGTCGGCTTCCTCGGCCGCGAACCCGAACAGAACTGCTCCGTCGAGACGAGCAAGCTGATGGCGCGTCGAGCCATCGAGCGCGCGCGCTATCTCGCGCCCGGCCAGCGCGTTGCCGGCATCGGCTGCACCGCCAGCCTCGCCAGCGATCGTCCCAAGAAGGGCGACCATCGCGTACACTTCAGCATCGAGACCGACAATGGCAGCACCACCTGGACGCTCACCTTCAAGAAGGGCGAACGAGACCGCGAAGGCGAGGAAGCCGTCCTCGACGCCGTGCTGCTCAACGCGATGGCCGCCACCTTTGGCGTCGCGGAGCGCATCGAGGAGAAGCGCATCAAGGGCGAGGAGGAACTTCACATCGACAATCTGCCCGCGAACGTGTCGCTGGCGAAACTCTATCGCGGCGAGGTGAATCGCCTCTGCGCCGATGTCGATGGATCGTTCAGCGAGCAGGCCGAGACGCCGGCGCTGATGCTGCCGGGATCGTTCAATCCACTGCATGAGGGCCATCTCGGCATGGCGGCCGTCGCGGCGCGGCTGGCCGGCAAACCCATCGCGTTCGAGATCACCATCGACAACGCCGACAAGGCGTCGCTGACCGTCGAGGAAGTTTGCCGGCGCGTGCGCCAGTTTACCGGCAGCTTTCCCCTCTGGTTGACACGATCGCCGACGTTTGCCGCGAAGGCGCCGTTGTTCCCCGGGACGACCTTTGTGGTCGGCTACGACACGGCCGACCGGCTGGTGCAGGCGCGGTTTTATGGCGACAGCGAGGCAAAAATGGCCGAGGCGCTGGAACTGATCCGGAGTCACGGTTGCAGCTTCCTCGTCGCCGGCCGCTTCGATCAGAACAAGGGACGCTTCCTGACGCTCGACGACGTGCCGATGCCGGATCAGTTTCGCGAGCTGTTCGAGGCGATTCCCGAGGACGAGTTTCGGCTGGACCTGTCCTCGACACAGGTCCGCAACTGGATGCACAAATGACCCTGGCGAGCGGCACAGCGTAAGCGTGCCGGTGTATT
>JBBSDR010001633.1:0-1788 GCA_038240465.1 Gemmatales bacterium | reverse complement strand
GCTTGCATGGATTCTTTCGGCCACCAATCGGTGCTCCACTCCGAGGAGGTATCAGGTGTTCCCTACCCCCCGCCAAGGTTCACTCGTTGCTTCGAGGCTTCTGGCAGCCTTCGCCGTGATGACTGTAGCAGGCTGCGCCTCGAAGGCCACTTCGGTAACGGAGTCCAAGCTGGGGAATGGCGTTACTCTCAAGTTCGCTCACCCTTACGGGCCCGGCAGCTGCGAGGGGACTACGATCAGCGAAGGCACGAAGGACGGACGGATGGTAGCGATCTACAAAGAGGTTTGTAGTTGGAAGGGGGACAATCCCGGCAAGGTGGTCGTGCTCATCAACCAGGACCTCAGTCTCACGGTAGACGGTCGGGCCTTCGGCGTGGTGGGGCCGAGTGACGAGGTCGTTATCAACGCGACCGGGGACGTGAAAGTTCTCATCAAGGGCGAGGAGCGCCAACCAGGACCGGCTGGAGGCAAAGGCATTCCGTGAGCAGAAAGGAAGTTGTAGGGGCCGAACGAACGGATGCAGTTGACCGTGCCGGCATCACGGCACTCCGTAGATCAACGTAAACTCGGCCGGCCCGGTCAACTGATCCTGAGCGTTCAGCCGCCAATCTACCCGCATGGAACCGCGCACCCGGCCGGGACTGGGCGATGTCTCCCAGTCACTCGAGCGCCCAGCCGCAGATCTACCCGCATGGCGCTGACGGTTTTAGAACTAACCAGGGATGAGGAGCATGAGTACGACAGCTGTTGTTTCCGGGCAATCCATCCATGCCGGCGATGCCCGGCGCGAGGGCGGGGGCTATCGTTCTATGGGCCTTGTCTACCTGGCCATGCACCTGCTGCCGTTCACCGTCTTCTGGACCGGCGTGACACTGCTCGAAGGCGCCCTGTGCTTGGTGTTCTGCCTCGTACTTATGCAAGTCCGTGGCTTCTGCATGAGCGCCGGCTATCACCGCTACTTCGGTCACCGCAGTTTCAAGACGAGCAGGCTGTTACAGTTCCTGTTCGCCGCGGGCGGCTGCACGACCTTGCGCGGCGGGCCGCTGTGGTGGGCCAGCCTGCACCGCCACCATCACCGCTCCGCCGACACAGCGGATGACGTTCACTCACCGGAAAAGGGCTTCTGGTGGAGCTACGGTGGCTGGCTGCTTAGCGGCCGGTATATCGTGACACGCTACGATTTGGTAAAAGACCTGGCTGTCTACCCTGAACTCTGTTGGCTCAACCGCTGGTGGCTGATACCCCCGGCGCTGCTCGGGCTGGCGGTGTTCCTGGCCGGCGGCTGGAATGCCTTTGCACTCGGGTTCTGCCTGTCGTCGGCGCTGCTGTTCCACACGCAAGCGATCCTCGATTCGCTCACGCATGTGTGGGGCAGCCGCCGCTACGCCACGGCGGACACGAGCCGCAATAGCTGGCTGCTGTCGTTCCTGTTCCTCGGTGAAGGCTGGCACAACAATCATCACCATTACCAGTCGTCCACCAACCAGGGTTTTTTCTGGTACGAGATTGATCTGACCTTCGATGTGCTTCGAGTCATGGCCTGGCTGGGCTTGGTATGGGAGTTACGCAAGCCACCGGAGCACATCCTGAACAGGAACCTGGCGGAGAAGGGTCGCGGAAACAGGGTCGGGCAGGACATTCAAATTGGACAAAAGGGAAGAAATGGGGACATCGTAGATATTCGAACTGAACCCATCTATGTCCCGGATTGTCAATAAGCGCACCACGGAATTCTGAAGAATAATTCCTTCGTTTCCGTTGTGTCTGTGCTGGTGGACAAGCGCACGT
>JBBSDR010001632.1:0-1799 GCA_038240465.1 Gemmatales bacterium | reverse complement strand
ATCGACCGCCGCCGCGCCGAGGGGTTTCGCCGCGACGGGCTTGCCGGTGCGCGGATGGTTCAGATCGATGCCGCCGCGGGCGAAGATCGACTCCGCCCCGCCCGGCAGCACCTTGCGCTGAACGCCGGTAAACAGGCCCCCCAGCGCGAAGTAATCGTCCTGACTCCAGCGTTCCGACGGATGATGATGACATTGCGCACACTCGATGCGCACACCGAGAAACACCTGGCTGACGGAACGGGCCACCACCTCGGGAGTGTTGAGCGCCTTGTAGAACGAGGCCGGCCCTTCCGCCAGCGTTGACCCCTGCACCGTGAGGATTTCGCGGACCATTGCATCGTAAGGACGATTGTCCGCAAACTGTCGCCGAAGCCAGCGCGTCATGGCGACGGCCCCTTGCGGCGTCACGGCGTCCTTATCGACGCGGAGAATGTCGGCCCAGCGCATGGCCCAGTAGTCGGCATATTCCGGCCGGGAGAGCAGACGATCGATCAGCTTCGCCCGCTTGTCGGCAGTCTTGTCGGCCAGGAAAGTGCGGGCCTCGTCGGCGCTGGGCAGAGTGCCGATAACGTCGAGGGTCGCGCGGCGCAGGAACGTCGCATCGTCGGCGAGATCGCTGGGCGGGATGCCGAGGCGTTCGAGCTTGTTCCAGACGTGGCGGTCGATGAAGTTGTTCTCCGGCGGCCGGGTGAAGCGCACGGCCGGCCGGGGAATGGTGATCCGGCAGACGTTCACCTGTCCCATGAAGCGGACGAGGATTGCTGCCTCGCCGGGAGTGGTCCCCGCCTGAATCAGGCCGCGGCGATCAACTCCGGCGATGGTCCCCGCGTTGGATTCATACTCGGCCTCGGTGGTGACACAATGCCTGCCGCCGTTGACGTCGATGGCCGTGATGCGCAGTTGCTGCGTTCCCTCGAACGCCAGCACGCGCTGTTCCGGCTCCACTTCCAGTCGGGCCAGGGCCGGCGCGTTGGGTGCATCGAAGCGCTGTCCCTCGGCGATCCAGCGCAGCACGCGCCGATACGGCAGGCCGTCCGGCTGGATCTTGCGTCCACCTCCATGCGGCACCAGTCCCGACGCTTTGCGCAGCATCAGGCTCTGTTCGGGAACGGCGGGGAAAGTGCGCCGCCCGCGGGCCTCCATGACGATGGCCTGGTGGTCGGCCTGCGGATCGAAGCCGAAGACGCTGAGTTTGAAGCCGGCCTGTCCTTCCGCCTTGCCGTGACAGCCGCCGGCGTTGCAACTGGCCTTGGTCAGAATGGGGATGATCTGCGAGGCAAACGAGATGGGTGCCGGCTGCCGCAGTCCCTTCACCTCGACCGCGACGCGGAACTGCTCGCTGTTGTGGCCGATGATGATCTCGGTCTTTCCCTCGGTCTTCGGCTGCACCAATCCCGAGGCATCGACGGCGACAATGTCGGCATTGACGGCCTTGTAGGTGGCCGTTCGCGTCAGATCGAGGGGCGTGGCCGCAGTGCCACCGGTGACGAGCAATTGTTGCGTCGTCTCGGGGCTATCGAGGACGACGGTCGCCGGACTGACCTGCAAGGCGGCGGGCAGCACGGCGGCGCTGAGGAGCCAGAGTGCAATGGCAGCGAAGGTCCTGGCGTGATGGTGCATGGTTCGCTCCGTTGCGTCTGTCGGTGGGATGGGCGACGCGGCGCGGGCGGGATTTTGTGACAGATAGCACTATACCCCCGCAGTCAGCGGTCCGGCAAGAGGGCAACTCTCGCAAGACAAGCGTCCTCGCTTGCCCCCTACCCTCTGGGTGTCCTGGTCGCCTGTCTCATCGCGCAGGT
>JBBSDR010001631.1:0-1807 GCA_038240465.1 Gemmatales bacterium | reverse complement strand
TCGATGCCGTACCAGATCATCAGCGGCTGTACACGATCGTTGGCGTCTTCGCTTTTCTCAGCGAGTTTGCCGCCGATTCGCAGGCAATCTTTTGACGTCAGCCGTTGCAGGGCCGACGCCACCGAGAGCCGCACCAGGCCGGAGGGATCGATTGCCTTCTCTTCCAGTTCCTTGACGAGGTTGTACGGAGGCGTTTGCTCAGTCAGCAACCGCACCGCCCAGGCCCGAACGTGCTCGTCTTTGTGTTTGAGGAGGTCGAGCAGCCATCCCGCAGGTGTTCCGAGGGGACGGAACCCCTCATGTTCTTCCGTGCCATACATGGCGTTCAACGTCCACATGACCCGCAGCAGTCGAGTGTCAGCCTTATTCTTCAGGCTTTCTCGCAGCCTATTGTACCATTCGAGATCGCCCTGTTTTCCGAGAGGGACCTCGGAGAGCAGCAAGCGCGCGCGGCGGGAATGCCATTCGTTTCCGTCCAGAGCCAGTTTGACGAGTTCTTCCGTACTCTTCTTCCGCAGATCGACGGCTTTGGTCTTTTCAGGTTTCCCACACTGCACTCGATAGATTCGGCCCGAAGAGCGATGCGTGCCGTCGTGATCGTGACACTCCCCAAGGTCGCACCAGTCGGCCACATACACAGCCCCATCTGGCCCATAAGTCAGGTTGACGCCGCGGAACCACTCGTCATCGCTCTTGAGGAAGTCCGGAGCGCGCTTGCCGACGTAGCTGTTCCCCTTGCGCTCGATTCGATCGACGTTGAGCCGATGTCCGTGGATGTTGCACATGAACACGCGATTGTGATACTCGGCCGGGAAGGTGTCGCCGAGATAGACCATGCAGCCCGAATGAGCATGGCCGCCGCCGGCGTCGCTGTGGGCCTTGCCGGTGCGTGACTCCGTCCAGTTGCCGCCGGCCCAGTGCAGATGCTCCGAGGTCGCGTCGATCAGCTCGTAGGCATAGCGGTTGTAGTCCAGGCCAAACATCCGCTTGTAATGTGCGCCGGGAATCATGTGCCAGAGATGACCGATGACGCAGTTGGTGAAATAACCCTCGCCATGCTCGTCGAAGTCGAGTCCCCAGGGATTGGTCGTGCCATGACAGACGGCCTCGACGAGATGCCGCGTCGGATGATAGCGCCAGACGCCGCAGTTGATGCGCGGCCGTTTCGCGTCGGGCGTGCCAGGGACGCCTGGCTTCGACTCCTTGAGAATGCCGTGAAGGCCATAGAGCCAGCCGTCGGGACCCCAGGTCAGATTGTTGACGATGTTGTGATTCGCTTCGAGCGTCCAGCCATCGAGCATGATTTGCGGCTTCCCCGCCGGCCTGTCCTCACCGTCCTTGACGGGGAAGAAGAGCAAGTTCGGCGCGCACAGCGCCCAGACGCCGCCGTGGCCGATGACGACGCTGGTGAGGTTGTCGAGGTTGTCCTGGAAGACGGTGCGTTTGTCGAATTTGCCGTCGCCGTCGGTGTCCTCGAAGATCAGGATGCGGTCCTTGCCCTGCGGAGCATCCTTGTGCCAGCGCGGATAGGAGTAACACTCAGCGACCCAGAGCCGGCCGCGATCGTCGAAGGCAAGCGAGATCGGCTGACAGACATGCGGTTCGCCGGCAAAGAGCGTGACGTTGAAGCCGTCCATCGGCTTGAAGAGCTTGACGGCCTCCTCCGGGGAGGGGGGCTGTTTCGTGTGCGTCTTGGTGTCCTTGACGCCGGGGGGCGGCCCTTCTTCAGGCAGCACGAATGAGAGGCAGGTTAACAGACCGATCGGCAACAGCAGCGAACGCATTGGGTAAGTCTCCTCGCGAATGT
>JBBSDR010001630.1:0-1838 GCA_038240465.1 Gemmatales bacterium | reverse complement strand
TCACACTCGCGCCCGCCGAGGGCTCGGTTACGGGGGGGGGCGCGGGGGCTTCCGGCCAGGATCGGAACTTACCTTCGAGGTCGCTGTGAAAACGCAGGGTGAAATCGAAGCCGCCATCTGCGAAGGGGCAAGCCGCTTCGAGCAGGAATACATGGGCCGTGGACCCAAGGACATTTACGCCCATCTCATCGGCGATCTCGTCCTCGTCCGCCTCACGGGTGTCTTGACGGCGGCCGAACAGCAACTCGTCAAGGCGCTTCCGGCCGAGAAGGGCAGAGACCTTCTCAAGCAAGTGCGGACGCACCTGATCGAAACGGCACGGCCTCTCATGGAAGCGCTGATTCAAGATGTCACCGGCGTCAAGGTGATGAGCCTGCACCACGACATCAGCACCGTGACCGGCGAAGAGGTCATTCTCTTCACCCTTGCCGAGGCCCCCCTCTTCCGCGAAACCAGGCGAAAATAGGACTTCGCCGCTTGCGGATTCGCGGGAAAGACCGCTAAGGACCGACGGCGAAACAACTTCCCGCCGCTTGCGGCTTAGCGGGCGTTAGCGGGCGATCCGCTAAGCCGCAAGCGGCAAGAAAGAGGGAAGTTATTCCGCCGTTGGTCCGAAGCCGCAAGTGGCGAAGATCGTTTTTCAACTCGGGCGATGTCCAACCTTCCCTCAACTTCGACTTGATTCCCTGTCGATAGTGAGCTAGATTACTTTGCGTAGTAAACCTGTTTGCGAAGGAGACACAGGAATGGATTCGCGTGAAGCCGGCCGCACTCTCGAGGTTATCCGGACGTTGATGGAGCGGACCTGCCAGTATCAGTTCCTGACGGCGCGAGCGGGGCTGGCGGCGGGACTGCTGGCGGGCATTGGCTCGCTGCTGTTCTCGATCCTCGATCCGGCGAATCCGTGGTACTTCGGCACCGTCTGGACGCTGGTATTTGTCGGCTCGCTGCTGCTGACCTGCGTCGGCTCCGTCATGCGTGTCCGCGAACGCGGCGAACAGATCTGGTCGAGACAGGCAAGAGCGGTCGTTCAGGCGCTGTTGCCGGCGGTGTTCTCCGCCCTGGTGCTGAGCGTGCTGTTCTTCGCGCTGGGGCTGCACCTCTGGCTGCCGGGCGTCTGGATGCTGTGCTACGGCCAGGGCGCGCTGGCGACCTCGGTCTATGCACCCAGCCAGATCCGCCACATGGGCGTGGGCGTGCTGGTACTGGGACCGGCGACCCTCGCTCTGGGTCCGACGTGGGCCGTCGTCATGATGGGGGTTGTGTTCGGCCTCGGACATGTGGGGCTGGGGTTGCTGCTGATTGCCGCCGAGCGAAGGGCGGGACGCGGACTGCGGCTTTTTCGCACGGTTGCCTGAGTAAACGCCTGCGAGGGTACAAACCGTGAATGCTTTCAAGCAACTGGTAGACGAACTCGTTCGCGATCCGATCCTGCACGAGCCGCGCCGGCTGGGTATCATGTCGGTCCTCGCCGCTGCGCCCTCGTTGACCTTCACCGAACTGCGCGACACGCTCGAGATGACCGACGGCAACCTGAGCGTGCATCTGCAAAAGCTGGAGGAGCGTGGCTTCGTGGCCATCGACAAGCAATTTGTTCGCCGCCGGCCTCAGACAACTTGCCGTCTCACCCCTGCCGGTCTCGAAGCGTTCACGCGCTACCTCGATCACCTTGAAGCCCTTGTCAAGCAAGGACGCACACGGCCGGGCGCCTGAGTCCGCTGTGATCCACTCGCCTGTTCCTGCGGTTGTCACAAGGATAGCGATACCCTGAGGTCCGGGACATTATGTCCCGGTTCGCCAAGGAGGATACGTTCATGCAAGTCCGCATGGCCGAGCAT
>JBBSDR010001629.1:0-1846 GCA_038240465.1 Gemmatales bacterium | reverse complement strand
CCTTGTCGTTCCCGGTTAAGTGGCATACAGTAAAAATGATGGAGTCCCGGTGAGCTTTTCACCGGCTCCGCTAAAGACTTCGGTTCATCTTGTCGGAAGACTAGGTGAAGGGCAACCCGGCCGTGCCGAGGGGTCCGTCACATGAGTAAGCCGGCGTGGTCGAATACCTTGGGGTGTTCGGCCACGCCGGCTTTTTTTTCGCTCGCGGTGGCACCGAACGATCGTCGGGGCTGAAGCAGGAACCCCAATGGACAAGCTCAAATCAACCAGAGCCGAGCAGATCGCCCAGGCGGCAATCGCTTTCGAGCAGCGCCGAACAGGCAACCACGTGCCCAAGTCCGTGACCGTGGTTCTGAGCGAGGGAACCCTGGTGATCACGCTGCACGATGTCTTGATGCCGGCCGAGAAAGCCAGGGCCGTGGCAGGGAGTTCGTCGTGCGCTTCCCCGCAGGTGTGGAGGTGCCGAGATCTTTCACCACAACAGAAAGGGGCACCGCAATGCACGCCTCGTCCGAACTGCGAGAATGGTTTCTGGATTGGCTCGACGGCGACAAGGGACAATTTGACGACGAGGCCGTCGCCAAGTTGAAGGAACTGCGCTCCTGCACCGACGAGTTGCCCGCAGGTTATTGCCAGCACGGAAGGCTTCATGTGCCGTTCGGTGTTTCCTACGGCGTCGCAGTACAGAAGATCCTCAGCAAGAACGATTGATACCTTCGGAGGGAATCATGGTGATTGCCGTACGTTCGACTGCGATTGCCGCGTTCGCGCTCAGAGGCCTGTTGGAGGCGGGGTTCAGGCCGGACCAGGTCGGCATCGTGCTGTCCGAAGCCTTGGCCCCCGCTGCGGAGTCGGGGGAAGCAGTGCCAACCGCCTTGTGGGCCGGAGGGATGTTTCGCTCGCTGATCGGCGTGGAAATTCCCGACGACGAGGTCCAGTACTATGAGGAGGCCCTTCAGGATGCTCAGACGCTGGTGATGGTCCGGGCCGCAGACCGCTATTCCGAGGCGATGAACATTCTCCATCGATGCGGAGGAGAGTACATGGCCGCGTTCTAAGTCCCTGCGATGACTGAATGATCCCAGAACCCAAATATCGGGCGGCCGATACGAAGGCTTGTGGCCGTGAGCCCTCTCGCATTCGAAACGGCACTTCATGAAGGCAACTCGACCCCCGGAGCTTGTCCGGAAAAAAGGAGATTGAGATGTGGCAATTCCTGACTGTTTATACGACTGTGTGCATCGCTTTCATGACATCTGACCAGCCGCGCCCCACTGCTGCGGACGACCCTCGTGTCACCGGCAGTTACCTTGCCGAAGTTCGAGAAGTGGCCCGCCATTTCGCCCGTTTGGTCGAGGCTCTCCAGGAAGACATCGCAGATGAATTCAGCGGTCCTACGGAACGGACTCTTTACCACAACGCCACTTCACTTCTGCAGCACGTCGCCAAACTCGAATCGAGTTTAAAGCCCGGCGCCGAACGCAAGGCTCTTTATGCCCTGTTTGACGATCTCGATAAACAGCGAGCCAGCGTGGGCAAAGCTATCCAGGAGTTGGGCGGGAAGAAACGTGCGCTTCAACGCGACATGGAGAGGATCTCCGGCACAGCCGACGAACTCGCCTACATCCTGGCCATTGGCGACCAGACTGAGGTTCGCAAGAGGCAAGTGCTGGAGCGACAAATCCATTCGCTGGCCGTTGCAGCCAAAAGCCTGTCGAAAGCGGCCGAAGTGGCCTTTGAAGCAACCCCGGGGCGCGCCAAGCTCCAAGACGACTTGAAAAAACTCACCGAGACGAGTGAACAACAGGTTAATACCACAGCAGATGTAAACGACCGCTATCAGGTG
>JBBSDR010001628.1:0-1858 GCA_038240465.1 Gemmatales bacterium | reverse complement strand
TCGAGCCTTCACCTCGCGCTGGTCGAGGTCGTCCGCAGGCAGTACAAGCTCGCAGCCCAGACTGCCGACAAGGTCAACAAGGAAGCCATCCGATCTGCCCTCGCAGACCCCAGTGGACCAGGCCTTTCGCCAGAGTAGCCTATCCCAGCGTCCCGGCCCGAAAATCAACGATCGGTCGTCGAGTAGGCGCTGTTCAAGTCATGCCATTGCTCGCGGAACGATCGCGGCGCCGGCGCGGGGAAATCGCGCACGCCCGTCCAGCCCGCACCCGCGCCGGGCATCGACCGCAACCAGCCTCCGCGCGCTCGAAAGCGCAACACAAACCGCGCCGCTCGCAACACCAGCTTGTAGAGCCACGGGCGGGACAACACTTCTCGCGCCAGCCGATACGCCAACTTCTCCAGGAAGCGTCCCTTCTTCGGCTCGTGATGCTGCAGCTCGCGCAGGCCGATCAGCATGTGCGGAATGTTGATCTTCACCGGACACGCCGTCTGACACGCGCCGCACAGCGACGAGGCGTGCGACAAATGCGGATAGTCCGCGACGCTGTCAATGAGCGGCGTCAAGATGGCCCGGAATAGACGCCGTCGCCAGCACGTCCTTCGGCGACACCGACCGACCGCTCGGCCACAGTCCCCGCAATCTTGTCGCTCCTGCCGACGACCTTCCTCTCGTCCTCCGCGGCCCTCCCCTTCGCTCCCGACACCACATTGGGTAAAATCAGATACGGTTCTTACCCGAAAGCGTGAATCATGGACAATTCGCACGATCGCCTCCCTGGCGTCACCGATGATCCGGTCATCCGGTTGCTCCTTCGCGGAGAGGCGCAGACTCTTCACGAGGCCGAGGAGCAGTACCTGGACACAGCGATCCCGGACATCCTCGATCTGCTCCGCGGTCCTTTGGGCAACGATGAACTTGCCGGGCATCCTCTTCTGATGCTGGTCCTCGCGCACGGCAGCCGGGGCTGGGAGGATTCCATCCTGTGAACCCGGAAACGCGACTGGCCGACATCATCGCTGCACTGGAAGCCGTTGGACTGAGTTGCCTGATCATGGGCGGTCATGCCGTCCGCTTCTACGGATTGGACCGCAACACTGGAGATTTCGACCTGCACCTCGCGCCCGAAGGCTGGGACGATTTGCCGCACAGGCTGAATCAGTCGCCGTTATTCGCGGGCCAGCCCATTATCGAGGGGCCGAGTTGGCGGCCGAACGCTTTCCGCCGCTTCCAGATCGGAACGCTTCCGAGCGGCCGCGAGGAGTGGCTTGAATTCTGGCGCGAGAACCATTTGCTTGCCCCGTTTGCCGAACTGTTCGCCAGACGAGAACAGGGGATGTACGGCGGACGGACGCTGGCGTTTCTCTCCCTCCGCGACCTGATCCGCAGCAAGGAAACGGAGCGGGAGACAGACTGGCAAGACATTGCGTTCCTCGAAGAGTTTCACGACGCTCGGCTGCTCTCCCGGGCCGCAGCCGGGCAAGTGACGCTTGTCGCCGCCATGTCACAGCTCCGGAGTCGGCGCGGCTTCGAGAGTCTACTCCAACAGGGACGGTTGAAGGATCCGGACTCAGTCAAACAGGCTTTGGCGGCCGCGAAGCTGTCGATCACCCAGGCTTACTTGCTGCCATGCGTCCCCGACGTACTCGACCTGCCCCCTGTCTCAGTCCCCATTGAGCCAGTAGTGCTGAACCGGCTGCGGACGGAATCGCCTGGATCGAGCCTTCACCTCGCGCTGGTCGAGGTCGTCCGCAGGCAGTACAAGCTCGCAGCCCAGACTGCCGACAAGGTCAACAAGGAAGCCATCCGATCTGCCCTCGCAGACCCCAGTGGACCAGGCCTTTCGCCAGAGTAGCCT
>JBBSDR010001627.1:0-1867 GCA_038240465.1 Gemmatales bacterium | reverse complement strand
GTTCTTCTTGGAAGTGAGCAGCGGCGTCTGCTTCGTCAGGTCGAAGATCTGGTAATCCGCCTTGGCCGCGGCGGTTCTGGCGAAGTCGGTTGGCTTCTGGCTGTGAGAGTGGCAGCCGCCGCAGTCGTTGCGGATTTCGCCAGGCCGCACCTGATGCCACGTCTGGGCCATGTTCAGCACCATGCCGTCGCGGTCGAGCGTCTGGAAGGTCCAGGCGACATCACCCGGAACTTTTACGAGGAAGCTCGTATCGGGATTGCCGTCCGGGTCGAGCGACTGCTTGTCGTCGGTGAACTTGCGGACGGGGATTTCGCCGAGGATGCGCAGGCGTTCGTTGGCGACGTTCCACCAGCGGCGCTGGCCCTTGCCGGTATAGCGCGGATCAGTCGTCGGCTCGGTGATGAGGATGCGAATGGCGTGGATGTCGCTGTTGTCGTACCGGCCGGCGTCGGCTCCCTGCCTGAACCAGGGGCCGGCGATGCCTGTGTAGTTGAGTCCGCCCAGTCCCTGAAACGGATCGCGGCCTTCCGGATAGCCCGCCGTCACCGAGTTTTTCGGAACGCTGCCGTCGGGAAAGCTCTCGCGCTTGTAGAGACTGGACGTGCCGACGATGCCGAAGGGCGTTCCCTCGGGCAGGTGCGGCGAGCGCTTGCCATCGTTGGCCAGCCAGGGCAGGCGTTTCGGTTCAGCGACACCGTGAATGCGTTTGTAAGGAACGAGAGCGCGAGGCCATTGCTCGTTGAATTTGGGATCGTTCTTGATCAGCAGCATCTCGCCGGGTTCAGCAATGGCCTTGCCGTTCTTGATGAGGTAGAGGCCGCTGTCGATGGCCGGCTTCTTGAGGCCATTGTTGCTGTTGACCGGACCGGGCGACCAGACGGTAAGCAGGTGATTGTCCGGCGCTCCCGACGGATGCGTCACCTTGCCGGCACGAGGCGAATCGGGCTTCGATGGATCGGCCAGCCGGGCTGGTGCATCGAAGGCAGTGCAGAACGTCGTCAGCCATTCGAGACCGTGAGGACTGAAGGGAATGCGGCTATAGGTGCTGCCGTTATAGCCCAGGTTGCGCGGGTCCTTCAGAGAAGCGGACCCGAAGAACGGCTGTCCCGCCGGCGCGTGCGGGGACAACTTGTAATAGGTGCCGAAGCCGAGGTTGTTGAGGTTGTAATACTCCTCGACGACGATCGATTCGTCGGAGAGTTGCGTCATGAAGTGAAAGGCCGAGTCTCCCGAAGGCCCCAGCGCACTGACCAGCGGCGCCCAGTTGGTGCCGTCCGGATGAATCGTCCACACGGCCCACAGACGCAGATCGCGCAGCCCCTGCGATTCGTAGCTGGTGAACATCACCCGGCCATCCTTGAGGATGGTCGGATGCAGGGCGCTGTTGATGTTCAGATGGCCGATCATCTCGACGTTCGCGCCGTCATCGTCCATCACGAAGAGTTGCAACGTCGTCGGCGTGTAACCCTTGGTCGGCGCGAAACCGTTTCGGTTGCTGGTGAACATCACCTTGCCGCCAGGCAGCGGACACGGCCCGAGGTTGTAGACGCCGGGGGCCGTGAGTTTGGGGGCGACGACTCCGGTATTGGGCGTGAACTCCTGCCGCGTCAGCCGCTCAATCCTCTTTGTCTTGACGTGGACCCTGAAGAGGTCCGAACTGCGCGAGACGAGCTTTGCCGAACCCGGCTGCTTGACGTTATGAATGCGGGCGTAATAGACCCATTGCGCATCGAACGACACGAACGGATCGGTAATGGCATCCTCTCCGGCAGCGACGATGACCTCCTCGCTGCCGTCGGGATGAAGCAGCATCAGATCGGAACCCGGTTCGGCGCGTAGTGGGCTGAAGACTTCCGTCCAGGCGATC
>JBBSDR010001626.1:0-1867 GCA_038240465.1 Gemmatales bacterium | reverse complement strand
GATCAGACTCCTATTCGGATCGGCGAGCGGGGCGTTTACACGCCCCGGTGCTTCTTACCGGGGCGTTTACACGCCCCGCTCGCCGGGTTATTTCCGTTCCCCGTAAACCTTCTGGCGCACCTTGTCCGGCAGCATTCCCGGATAGGGCAGCGTTCGCACGAAGTTGACCAGGTCCCAGATGAGCCGGGGGTCCGTTTTGACGTCTGCCGTCGCCCCAGGCATTTGCGAGGGACCAATCCCGGAGTGGATGCGATAGTACAGATCGACGGGCCGGCGGCCCCCCCGGTAGATTCCCTCGGTGAGGTTCCTGGGCCGGACCAGGGTCCCCCAATCGTCGTACCGGTAGCCTGACTGACGGCCAAAATCGAAGTGGCAACTGATACAGATACCCTTGCCGATGAACAGCTCATAGCCGCTCTCGACCGATTTCTTGAACGCGGCTGGATCGTCGTACTCTTTCGGGTACGGATGCAGTTTCTCCTCCAGCTTTGTCGCGTCAGCGCTGATTGGGTTCGCATTCAGTTGCCAGGCCGAGGCGATTTCCTCGGCCTTGTCCTTGATCGTGTCCTTCAGACTCTTGCCGAGATCGGGCTTGAACCGGGGCAGCCTCTTCTCGAGTTCCTCCGCGATCGAGGCGTCCTTCTCCGCCAGCGCCCGAATCAGGGCATAGAACTCGATTTCGCCGCGAATGCTCAGGTGGATGACATAACTCACCAGGGCGTCCCGATCGCGCGCCGGCAGCGTCTTGAAAGTAGGCATCGCCGTTCCTTCGAGGCCCTCTTCGAGGGTGCGAAGTAAATCCGCCCGCAGCGGCTTGCCGGCCAGCGCGAAGACGGTGGAAGTGAACTTGAAGCTCCCCTGGCGGTAATCGCGCGGCGGCGGATTCACCCAGGCGGCGGTTGGTCCACGGCCATCGCCAGCGATGCCATGACAGTGCAGACAATGGCGGCGATAGAGCAAACTGCCGCGCTCCAGCGTGTCGCGGTCGAGTTTCATTTCCTTGACGAAAGCCGGATCATTCATGGCCTTGACGATCGGCGCGGAAGGCGTGCCGAAGCGGGCTTCCAACTGATCCGCGATCAAATCCCGCACGCTGGCGTCGAGGCCAGCGGGATCGAGGACGGAGAAGTTGGCGGGGTCTTCCTTGGCCTTGGTGCGCAGTTCGTCAATGAAGTGATTGAGCTGTCCGGGGCCAAACGTCTGCGGGATGTTGGCGGCCTTGGCGTTCAGCACGAGCAGGTCTGTCCGTCCGGGATAGGTCATGTCCCGGGGATACGGATCGGGTTCGCAGCCGGAGAGCAGCACCAGGGCGGGCAGCAGAACAAGGACGCGGGCCAGCTTCCGGCCAGCCCGTCCTACAATGTTGCCGGAGATCACGCGTGACGCCTCCAGGGGTGCCTCGGACGATACGCAGGCGCATCGCTTCCGTTCGTCTGCCCGTTTTGTAGTCCCCACGGACATGATGTCAAGGAGATTCATCGAGTTCAAAAAGCCTCCTGTTGCGAGATGGACCTCCTTCGTACAACTCCTCCGGGCAACTGACGTGCCACGCCCCGGATGCAACTTGCCCGAGCGGAAATGCCCTCTCCAGGGTGCCGCTGTGGTGTCAGGGTTGAGAAAGAAGAGGGAGACGAGTTCTCGTTCCCGGGAACTCGACGAGGCGAGAATGCGAACGTTCCTCTACCAGATCGGACGCTTCCTCCAGGTCGTGGGCATGCTGGTCATGCCGGCCGGCATGGTTGGCAACATGATCGATCCGGTCCGTGTCGAGTTGAAGACCTCGCTCCTGGTCGCGGCGGCGGGCATCGTCGTCTTCATGCTCGGCTACTTCTTGCAGCAGGCCGGCAAACCGAGTTGAGGTGGCGAG
>JBBSDR010001625.1:0-1877 GCA_038240465.1 Gemmatales bacterium | reverse complement strand
GGCCCCGCCGACCGCGTCGAGAGCGTAACGCAGGTCGCCGCCCGCGATCTGTTTGACGCGCTCGACCAGCGATTCGGTCGTCGAGCAAACGACCTCGTCGGCACCCTCGGCCTTCAACTCGGCGATCTGCTCGGCCCGGCGGACGACGTTCAAGGTCCGGAACCCTTGCGACTTCCCCAGGCGAATCACCATGCGTCCGAGGGCGCTTCCCGCCGCCGTCTGGAGCAGCCAGGCGCCGGAAGGGACACGGAGCACTTTCTCGACCATCACCCAGGCCGTCGCGGGATTGACGAAAAAACTCGCCACCTGTTCGACCGGGAGATCGTCGGGTACAGGGATCGCCTGATGCGCGGGAACGATGGTCTGTTCGCGCCAGTTGCCGCTGACGCCATTGAGGACGGCCACGCGCCGGCCACGGATGCGCCAGCCCAGAAAGCCGCCGCCGGACTCCTCAACGATGCCGACGCCCTCGAATCCCGGCGCTCCAGGAAGCACCGGCTTCGCGCCGTAGAGGCCGCGGACGAACAGCAGGTCGGAAGGGTTGATGGGACTGGCGAGCATGCGGACGCGCACCTGTCCGGAAGCGGGTTTCGGCACGGGGACGTCGCGAACCTGCAGCACCTCGGCGGGGTCGCCACAGCGATCGAAGATGACTGCTTTCATCGAGAAACGCCCTCCGCAAGGTTGCCCGGGGACTGAGAGCCACTAAGATGGTCTATTTCCGATGCCGCACAGGGCAACCAGACGCGGAAGAAGGAAGAAGCGGGATATCTTACCAACCGGAGCTTCTTCTTTTCGTCGGAAACCAACGAAGTTCTTGCAAAGCCCGCGCCGGATTAGTAGTCTCACTCTCTATCAATCTGGTTTGACATCGGAGCCGCGGCCGCGAATGCAGGCCGCAGCACTACCCTCACGCTCGCGGCTCCGACAGAGACTCTTTGGTCCGTCATCCGGGTCTCTGCCCACCTGCTGGTATCTTGCTGTGCCGGAGGTCGCCGAGGATGTTGCGAGTTGGAGGATTCGTCTTCAAGCGCGCCGATAGCGACGACGAGTTCGAGCAAATTCATGCGCTGAACTATCGTACGTTCGTCGGCGAAATGGGCCAGTACGCCGATGCCGGTGGCGGCCGGCTCATCGACAAGTTCCATCACAAGAACAGTTATTTCATCGCCCTGAGCGGTCGTCAGGTCGTGGGCATGGTCAGCGTGCATGGCCAGGCGCCCTTCTCGATCGCCGATCGTCTCTCCGACCCGGCCATACTGCAAAACCCCGACGTCAAGGCCCTCGAAGTTCGGCTGCTGGCCATCGATCAGGATCGGCGCAACAGCATCGTTCTCGCCGGCCTGATCTACGTCCTGTACCTGCACGCCCGTGACTCCGGCATCACGCATCTGTTCATCTCGGGAGTCCAGGAACGGCTGTCGATCTACGAGCAACTCGGCTTCAGGCCGATCGGCCCGCCGGTCAGCAGCGGCAAGGCCGTCTTCGTTCCCATGGTCTGCGATGTGGCCGACATCAAGGGCAAGAAACAACGGCTTTTCGAGTTGTGGTTCCGCCGCCTGGGCAAGCGCAACGAGGGTTTCGTCGGCGACTTCGAGGACCCGCCGGTCGAAGGCGAGAATACGCGCCAGCGCCCTGCCTGGGACGCCGACCAGACGCAACCGGACCGCCGCAACGACAACGTCATCTGCCTGCTGCCCGGTCCGGTGACCATCGCCGCCGAGGTCCACACCGCGTTTCGCCGGCCGCCGATCTACCATCGCGGTCTCGATTTCCTGCACCTGTACGAGAAGGTCCGCACGCAACTGGCGCAGCTGACGCGGTGCCGAAACGTCGCCATCCTCAACGGCAGCGGCACGCTGGCCAATGAGGCCGTC
>JBBSDR010001624.1:0-1887 GCA_038240465.1 Gemmatales bacterium | reverse complement strand
CTTACGCTCCCGGCTCGCCTATCTGTTAGCGCCGCATTACCAGCGCAGCAGCACGTCGAAGGCGGCCGTGAAGACGCCGTGGTTGTTCTCGAACGGCCGCGTTTCATCGTTGTAGTCGTAACGCACTTCCGGCCGGAAGCTCAGCGCCTTGAGTGGCTTGTACGTCACCCCCGCTGTCACTGCCGTGTACAGCCCCTTGAAGTTTGTGCGCTGCCCCTGAACGTCGTCGAAGAACTCAAGACGTGTGGTGGCGCTCAGGCGCGGTGATAGCGTCCACGTCAGGTAGTTGGTCAGGGAGTACCAGTTGGCGAAGCCGATGGCCGGTACGTTATCGGTAAATCCATAGAGCGCGTCGAGGGAGTAGTTCAGTCGCTCGGACAGCTTATGGGTGAAGACCATGTCGAAGATTTGCGGGTTGTGAAAACTGTCCTTCTTATCGAATCGTCCATTGCCGAGGACGACCGAGTACAGCAGGCTGCTCCGGCCAGTCGGGGGCGCCCACTTGATGCTGCCAATGTAAGTCGGGTTTGAGGCTTCATCGACGAACACATCCGACCCGGTCACAATCCCATTCTGCATCGACCATGCGTCGGTCAATTTCGTTGTCGTCAGCAAACCGGTATGAGTGAAGGGATTGTAGATGAACAGGTAGCTATGTGAGGCCAGGATGTTCTGCGTTGTGTCGATGCTCTCCACGCCGAACTGCGCGAAGAATCGGCCGAACTTGACGTCCGTTCCTCGACCGACATGCGGCAGATACGCCTCGGCGTAGAACTGCACCGGATCGACGCCGTAGATGTTCGGTCCGCCGTTGTTGTCCGTCAACTGGCTGTCGAACAGGCCGCGAGCGATGGTGAAGCGATAGTCGATGCCGGCGAGCGTGTCGAAGCGGAAGCCGAAAGTGGGCGTAGTTGCCTGCTGATCGACCGTCCGCTCGATGCGGAGCCAATCCTGCTGGACATGGAACTCGTTGGCCCGATAGTTGAAGCCCATCGGCAACTGTTCGCGGTGGTCGGTGGAGGCGGTGAAAGCCGTCTCGGTCCAGCCCAGCACCTGCATCCTGTTGCCGTCGAGCAGCCAGCCGGGGAATGTCCCCTGCAGCTCGCGCATCAGGAACCAGCGATCCGGAGGAGTGGGTGCCGGCTTCGCGGGAGCCGCCTCGGCGGGAGACGCGGGCGCATCCGGCTCGGGCGGACTGCCGGCAAGCGACAGGCCGACAATCAGGGGAAGCCACATGGCGCAGCCTCAGCGGGACCGATGGTTCGTTCCAGGCTGAGACAGCGGCGGATTCCTTTCCGCCAGCCCGGTGGTCTATGGACAGTCAAAGAAGGGGATCGGCCATCGAAGCCGGGAAGATTCTTCCGGAGTCGGCCAGGACTTGCATAGGGGACGGCCTTGCGCGAGAGGCTGTCGATTGTTCGGATTCTGCGGCCTTCATTCCGCCGTCAGCGGATAGCCCTTCTCGCGCCAGACGCGAATGCCGCCGTCCATAGACAGGACGTTCTTGTAGCCCATCTTCACCAGGGCATCGGCCGACAGCGCCGAGCGAAAGCCGCCGCCGCAGTAGAGGATGATCTCGGCCTCGGCGTCCGGCACTTTCTGTTCGATGTCGCGTTCGAGAATGCCCTTGCCGAGCGGGACGGCCCCCGGCACATGGTCCTTGGCGAACTCGCTCTCTTCGCGGACATCAATGATGAGCAGTTTCTCGCCCTTGTCGAGGCGAGCCTTGACCTCATCGGCGTTGGTCTCGCGGATGCGCGATTTCGCGTCCTCAACGAGAGCGAGGAATCGCGGCGAATGTTTCGGTGCCATAATGAAACCTCCGGCGAGCGGCACGGCGTAAGCGTGCCGGTCTCTGCCCTCCACCGGCACGGCGTAAGCGTGCCG
>JBBSDR010001623.1:0-1901 GCA_038240465.1 Gemmatales bacterium | reverse complement strand
GGACAGCAAGCACCTCGTCTTCACGGCTGTCCCCGAGAAAGACGAGGCGTGGAGTACCAACTACAACCTCTGTCGCGTTCCCATCACAGGCGGGACAGAGAAGTGGGAGAACCTGACGAAGGACAACAAGGCCGCCGACAGCGGTCCCGTCTTCTCACCCGGCGGCGACTATCTTGCCTATCGAGCGCAAAAGACGGCGGGTTTCGAGGCCGACCGCTGGGAACTGATGGTCGTCGAGACAGCGAAGGACGGCAGCTTCAAGGGTAAACCGAGGAGCCTGACGTCCAGGCTCGATCTGTCGGTCGATGGCTACGTCTGGATCCGGACGGGTGATCTCCTCTTCACCGCCGAGGAAGCGGCGAACACGAGCGTCTTCGGCGTCGGGATTGAATCCAGGTTCGCGCCGGAGCGTCTCTCGAAAGGAGAAGGGACACTCAGCTCCTTGTCAATTTCCTCGAACGGGAAGGTACTCGCGCTGACGCAAGCGCGCATGACGCATCCGAACGAAGTTTGTATCGCGCCGGTCTTCGAGAAATCAGCCGCCCCTGACGTTATGGTCTTTCAAAACATCAGCAAGGCAAACAAGTCGCTTCTCGATGAACTCGATCAGCCGAAACCCGAAAGCGTCAAGGTGAAGTTCGAGGGGGCCGACATGCATATGTGGATCCTCAAACCGCCCGGCTTCGATCCGAAGAAGAAATGGCCCGTCGCCTTTCTCGTCCACGGTGGCCCTCAAGGCGCCTGGGAAGACGGCTGGAGCAATCGCTGGAGTCCGTCGCTGTGGGCGGCGCAGGGGTATGTCGTCGTGCTGCCCAATCCGCGCGGCTCGACGGGTTTCGGCCAGAAGTTCGTCGATGAGATCAGCGGCGACTGGGGCGGCAAGTGCTACGACGATCTGATGAAGGGACTCGATTATGTCGAGAAGCTGTCCTACATCGACAAGGATCGCATCGGCGCCGCGGGAGCGTCCTTTGGCGGCTACATGATGAACTGGTTCTCCGTCAGCACCGGACGCTTTGCGTGTCTGATCGCGCATTGCAGCGTCTGGAATTTCGATAGCATGTACGCCACGACCGACGAGTTGTGGTTCGACGAGTGGGAACACGGCGGACCGCCCTGGGGCAAGAAGCGAGACTCCTACGATAAGTTCTCGCCACACAAGAAGGCAGCCAACCTGGGCAAGTTCAAGACGCCGATGCTGATCGTCCACAACGACAACGACTTTCGCTGTCCCATCGGCCAGGGCCTCGAACTATTCTCATCGCTGCAGCGGCAGGGCGTGTCGTCGCGGCTCATCAACTTCCCCGACGAGGGCCACTGGGTGCTGAAGCCGAAAAACAGTGAGTTCTGGCACAAGGAAGTCTTCGCCTGGTTGAAGAAGTATGTACCTCCAGGCGGGAAATAAGCATCGAACGATAACCAGCCCTGAGCGCAAGCGACGGGTCCCCTCGCTCTGCACCTCAGAAGCAGAGTGTGGAAACACAGAAGGAGGACGCAGCATGCGATTGCGAACGGGTGTGACGATGGTCCTGGCGGGAGTGCTGCTGGCCGGTTGCAGCGGCACCCTGGAGCCGCCGGCGCCGGAACGAGCGCCGAAGCCCGTCGAGGGCAGCGTCGTCATCAAGGTGCCGGGGATGACCTGAGCGAGCTGCCCGACGACCGTGAGCCGTGCGCTCGCCAGGATCGAGTGGATCGAACAGAAGTCCATTCAAGCCGATCGCGGTACTCTGCTGGTCCGCTTCGACGTCAACGATAAAAAGCAATTCAGCCTCGACGCTGTCAAGGACGTGCTGTCGTCGAAATACAAACGTGGCGTGACGGTCGTCCAGGGGCCGTGATTCTGGCGTGGAGCAGGCGGCTCGCCTGCTCTTGCCGTGGTGCAGGCGGCTCGCCTGCTATTT
>JBBSDR010001622.1:0-1906 GCA_038240465.1 Gemmatales bacterium | reverse complement strand
TACTGCACCAAGTGGTTCAACCAAAGTCCCGTCCTCAAATACACAACCGGTGGAAACAGGGAGTTGATCGATGCGTGTCCTCGTTTTTGTTCTTACGTTCGCTTTACTTGTCGCGATGCCGTTTTGCACTCAGGGGGACGACAAGGATAAACCGCTGAAGAAAGCGCCCAGCTGGCCGCAATGGCGCGGGCCGAATCGCGATCGCCAAGTGGGCGGGCCACCCTGGCCGGACCGTCTGTCCAAGGATTTGCTCAAGCTGCTTTGGCGCATTCCGCTCGGTCCAAGCTACTCCGGTCCCATTGTGTCTGAGGAACTGGTGTTCACGACCGAGACGAAAAACAAGGAATCTGAGATCGTCTACGCACTCGATCGAAAAACCGGGAAAGAGCGATGGCGTGCTGAGTGGAGAGGCGCGATGACGGTTCCGTTTTTCGCGGCATCCAACGGTAGCTGGATTCGCTCCACGCCCGCCTACGACGGCGAGCGACTGTACGTGGCTGGGATGCGTGACGTGCTCGTTTGTCTCGATGCAAAATCAGGGAAGGAGCTATGGCGCGTCGATTTCGTGAAAGACTTCAAAAGTCCTTTGCCGGCCTTCGGCAATGTCAGCTCTCCACTGGTGGATGGAGATGCTGTCTACGTTCAGGCAGGCGGATCGGTGGTCAAGCTCAGAAAGGCCACAGGGGAGGTGAACTGGCGAGTTCTCAAGAACGAGGGCGGCATGAACGGTTCGGCATTTTCGTCTCCGGTACTGACTGAACTTGCCGGGAAGCGGCAATTAATCGTCCAGACTCGCTCGAAACTGGCCGGTGTCGATCCCGACAAGGGCGACGTTCTCTGGACGCAAACTGTTCCTTCATTTCGAGGAATGAACATCCTGACTCCGACGGTCATAGACGATGCCATCTTCACGAGCGCCTACCAGAACAAGTCGTGGCTATACAAAGTGAAAAAGGACGGGGATCAATATGCCGTCAAAGAAGCGTGGAACAACAAAGCTCGCGGATACATGTCCACCCCGGTTGTGATCGATGGTCATGCGTACCTGCACCTGCAAAACCAGCGCTTCACTTGCATTGATCTGAAGACAGGCGAGTCGAAGTGGACGTCGAAATCCTTCGGCAAATATTGCAGCCTGACTGTCCAGGGGGATCGCATCCTTGCCCTCGATCAGCGAGGGATTCTGCTGCTCATCAAGGCCAACCCCAAAGAGTTCGAGCTGCTCGACGAGATGAAGGTCAGTGACGACGAGACCTGGGCTCATCTCGCGGTCGTCGGCGGTGAGTTGTACGTTCGCGAGCTGAATGCTCTTGCTGCTTACCGCTGGACATCAGCCAAGGAATGAGGGACCCAACCTTGGAATGTTTCGTGTTGCAGCGCGAGCAATGGATTCCACGGCCGATCGAGGAAGTATTCGTCTTCTTTGCGGACGCCAGGAACCTCGAAGAGATTACGCCTGCTTGGCTCAGCTTTCGGATTCTCTCTCCAGAGCCGATCGCCATGCGGGCGGGGACGCACCTCCTGTACCGGCTCAGGTGGCACGGGTTTCCCGTGCGGTGGGTGACCGAGATTCAAACCTGGAATCCGCCCACCGAGTTTATCGACGTGCAAGCCCGAGGCCCATACCGCCTCTGGCACCACACCCACCGGTTTCAGCCGGTTGATGGGGGAACTCTCATGCGTGATGTGGTTCGTTACGCCCTCCCCCTTGGGCCACTGGGGCGACTCGCGCACACCTGGTTGGTGAAATCCGACCTGAAGGCGATCTTCGATTGTCGTGCCGCGAAGGTGTCCGAGATCCTGGGGGCCTGGTCTGCACATGAGTGACGCGACTTTACTCTGGTTTCGACTGGACCTGCGTGTGACCGACAATCCGGCGCTGCTGGCCGTCCTCGGTCAAGGCGGG
>JBBSDR010001621.1:0-1916 GCA_038240465.1 Gemmatales bacterium | reverse complement strand
GATGCACTCCAGCGCATCATCCCCATTTTCAAGAGACGTGAGGTACAACCCGAATGGCGCGTTCGGTTCATGCAAGCCTTTGAATGTCTCGGGGCCCACCCACCCGACAGAGCAGGCGTGCCAGAGCGGCTCCCTTGATGGGTGCTTTTGATCGAAGGTCAAGAATCCATTATCATCGTGATACATCCAACCATGAATTACCCCGAACCTGTTCCACCTTTCCACCCCGCCGGTGATCGGTTCGTCTGGCTTTTTCTCGCCGTCTTTTGGAACAGGAGGAATTGGAGGCTCCTTGTCGGGCTTGTCCCCCGCCACCTCGAGGGGGGCCGAACTCTTCTCGGCCTTCCTGGGGTTCTTGGGGATAGGGTCCGCAATGTGTCGGTCTACAAAATCATATCCGCCAGCGACGAGAATGACGGCTCCAACAAGGATCAGAATGCCCCCAAGCACACGGCCTGGCCAACCTTTCAGCCTCACTCCAGGCGTAAGCCGCAAACCTGTCCCCCAACAACCCTGGAGGCCAAGTCCGAAGAAAGCAACGGCCAACGCAAGTACGACCCCATACCCTGCAATCGATGTCAAAGTCATTGGTCACCTTCAGATCAATAACACGCAGTTCGGAAGCGAGACGCTATTTGAACCGATGGGAAAGCCCGGCGGATCCAGGCGCCAGACCTCGGGATCGCCTAGGGCGGCGGAGATGGCCATCCGGTTCAAGGAGTTTCGGCTGATGTCCACTTCGACTGACCAGGTCGGGCGGCGGATCGGAGCGTTGGGCTTCAAATCGACCATGTCCTGATGGCTCGGCCCGCCAAGTAAGTTGAACATGATGACCGACTTGGCGTGTCCCGGCCGGCGTACCGTTTCCTGTGCGCGGAGCAGACGCGGCAGAGTCAACCCACCGAATAGCGACAGCGCGCCGGCGCGCAGCACCTCACGTCGATTGACACCATCGCATAACTTCGATCCACGGCCGAGAATGCGCAGCATGAGACGTCCTCCTCGACCTGTATCATAAGCCGCCGCCGCGAATGGGTCACTTACTTTCCTTCCACCATGATCTTGATCGAGTCGCTGCTCACGGCCACGCGGGCGAAACCATCCTCCTGCGCCTTGATCCCTTCCGGCGCCGGTGAGATGCCAGTGTTCAGCTTCGCCGTCAGCGTGTACTCGCCCGGCTCGGTCCAGTAGGTGTACTCCGATGCGCCGCGGAAGCCGCCCGTCAGACCGCGCAGCGGCATCGTCAAGCTCTTGCCCGGTGCCAACTTGATCGCCTGGGGTACATGGTAGATGGCCGTGAACGCGAGCCGCGGGGTGCGCTTGGCGGCGCCTGGCCCTTTCAACTCGAACGTGACCGAAACGGGATCGCCCTTGTGCCAGACCTGCACCTCCTTGTCGCTCCGGTTGCGGACCTCCAGCGCCATCTCGAACACGGGCGGCGTCGGATAGCGCCCTGTCTTCTCCGCGTCCTTCAGTTGTTTCTTCAACTCGTCCGACGATGGCTCGAGTTTGAACGTAGTCTTCTTCAGGATCAGCTTCGCCTCAATGGGCAGGTTTGACTTCGTCGGATCGGCCTTGTCCTGCGCGAAGACCGGCGCCACCAGCAGGGTCAGCACGGGAAGAGTCAGTTGACACAGGTACATGAAAAGCGGCCTTCCTGAAAGAGCGAGCGAGAGTGTTCCCGGTAAGTTGGCTGTCCCTTTTGTATGGACTGGACCACTGCCGGGAGCAGGAGAGAGGCAGACCGGCCTGTGATTTTCTTGTTGCGACCGCGTGAAGTCTCTATACTTAATAAGGTCGCTGGCAGAAGCAGTGCGCATGATGGATCGGGCAGGGCGGCGTTTGCTTCATCCTTCCCTCTCGGGGATGCTCGCACGATGGACGAACTGCATGAAGAGTGCGGAGTCGCCGCTCTT
>JBBSDR010001620.1:0-1920 GCA_038240465.1 Gemmatales bacterium | reverse complement strand
TGGAGAAGTGCAAGGACGGAAAACTGCCGGTGAAGCTGCCTCCGAATGTGCTATCGCGGACGGGCTATCGGTTGCCGACGGAGGCGGAGTGGGAATTTGCCTGCCGGGCGAACGCGGAGACGACACGGTTCTTCGGCCACTCGGAGGAGATGCTCGGCCCGTACGCCTGGTACGCGCCCAACTCGCGCGACCGCACCTGGCCGGTGGGCCAGAAGATGCCCAACGACCTGGGACTATTCGACATGCAGGGCCATGTCTGGCAGTGGTGTCACAACGAGTATCTGGACTATCCGCCGGGCCGAGTGGGCCAGCCGGCCGAAGACGAGGACAAGCAAAACGAGGTGCTGGGCGAGGGCAGCCGGGCGCTGCGAGGCGGCACCTTCTTCCTGCACGGAAGCAGCCTGCGCTCGGCGTTCCGCCAGTACGATCGGCCGACCTATGTGTTCCTCACCTTCGGCTTCCGGGTGGCGCGGACGGTCGCGGACCGCTAAGCCGCAAGCGGCGAAGAGCGCTCAGCGCACGGCCCCGCCGTTGATGCGGATCACCTGGCCGGTGAGGAAGCGCGCGGCCGGCGCGGCCAGCCAGCGCGCCACGGCGGCGACATCCGCCGCTGTCCCCCAGCGGGCCAGGGGAATCTCACCCAGGACGCGCTCCTGCCAGGTCGCGGAAGCCTTGTCTCCCCAGGCTGTCCTGATCCAGCCCGGCGCCAGACAGTTGACGCGCACTTCGGGTGCCAGCGTCAGAGCGAGACTCTTCGTGAAGGCCATCACGGCTGCCTTTGCTGCCGCGAACAGCTGGCCGCTGTCGCCTTCCATTCCCGTATCGGCCTGGTCCCAGCCCATGTTCAGGATCACGCCTGCGCCGGCCGACTTCATCCGCTGGCCGATCGAACGCGACAGAAAGAGCGTCGCCTTCACATCGACATCGAGCAGGAGGGCCAACTTGCGCTCGAACGGCAAACGCGCCGCCTCGCCGGTCAGCGTGTCGGCGCCGGCGTTGTTGACCCAGACGTCGATGCCGCCCCACAACTCCCAGGCCGCGCGCACCAGTGGTTCACAGGCGTCGGCGTCAGACAGATCGCCCATCAGCAAGTGACTGCGAATGCCGTGCGCGAGGGCCTCATCGACGACGGCCTCCGCAGCCGATCGGGAACGACCGGCATGAACGATCACGTCGGCCCCGGCAGCAGCGAACTCCAGCGCGATCGCCCGGCCGATGCCGCTGCTGGAGCCAGTCACCAGGGTTCGCAGGCCGTGCAGTTCCTGGCCCGGCCTTGGCTCAACGAGAGGCGCGGCGTCTCGGGGGAGATGCCGCAATTCCTCGAGCAACTCGACAATGGTATGGCCCAGTTCCGGATGAACGAGTTGCGGCGCGATTTCAGCGAGTGGCCGCAGAACGAATACACGCTCGTGCATCCGTGGATGCGGCAACGTGAGAGTGGGACTTTCGCAGGTGAGCGTACCGTACAGCAGCAGATCGAGGTCGATCGTCCGCGGCCCGAAGCGTTCGGCGCGAACCCGCCCGAGGCGCACTTCGATATCGAGAAGGACATGAAGGAGTTCGTCGGCGGAAAGAGTGGTTTCCAGTTCGGCGGCGGCGTTGAGATAGAGTCCCTGGCCGGCTGGCCCACCGACTGGTTCCGTTTCGAGAAACGACGAGATGCGCAGGACCGCGACGGCGGGATGTTCGCGGAGGGCCTTCAGCGCCTGCTCGAGCCAGCCGCCGCGATCGCCCAGGTTACTGCCGAGCGCGATGTAGGCTTTCATTGCGATTGACAGAGGTCAGGAGTCAGGGGTCAGGAGTCAGGGAAGAAAGAAAACCAGCCCACAGCGCAAGCGACGGGTTTCTGTTTTCCCTGACCCCTGACTCCTGACTCCTGACTCCTGACTCCTGACTCCTGACTCCTGACTCCTGACTCCT
>JBBSDR010001619.1:0-1927 GCA_038240465.1 Gemmatales bacterium | reverse complement strand
GGACGTCTTGTCAAGGTGCTGGATCTCCGAGTTCATCATGCGCCGGCCAATCTCCGGCAGCGCCTTGCTGCGGCGATCCAGGGCGTTGACCTCTTGCTGGAACTTCTCCAGCGCCTTCTGCGCTGCCTCTGCCTCGGGTTTCGAGCCACTCGCTTTGGCCTTCTTCAGTTCGGCGTCCAGTTCCTTGCCGCGCGTCTCGCGCATCTTCTTGACCTGGTCGGTAAGCGTCTTCGCCTCGTCGTTGAACTTCTTGATGTAGGCCGCCACTTCGGGGAAGTCCTTCTCGTTGCCGCCCTGAAAGCCGGACGGACGCACTCTCATGAAGAAGTTGGCGAAACTCAGCAGATCGTCCTGCTGCCAGACATCGTGCGGATGACGATGACACTGGGCGCATTCGAGACGCAACCCGAGGAAAGCATGCGCCACCTGCAGCGCTCCCGGCACTCCGGTCGCCTCGCGCCGCTGCCAGTAGAGATCGAGCGTCTTGCGCTGGTTGTAGACGGCCAGGTCGGTGCGCGGCGTGGTGAACCCGAGTTGCAGGGCGGCGACTTCCTTCCCCCATTCATCGAGGCTGCGGCCTTCTCGACTGGTCGCCGTCAGGATGCGTTCAACGAACTGATCGTAGGGCAAGTTCTCCTCCAGGCGGGTGCGAACCCACTGCTGGAACCGCGGTGCATCGGTCTGTTCGGTGATGCCATCGGCATAGACGCCGAAGTCGCTGGCCTTGAGGATGTCGCAGAACTTCAAGGCCCACAGAGCCGCGTAACCGGGACGCTTGAGCAGTTCGTCGATTTTCCGGGTTCGCTTGTCAGCAGCTTTGTCGGCCAGGAATGCGCGGACCTCGGTAGCCGCCGGCAATTCCCCCGTGACGTCAAGCGATACTCGCCTCAGGAACGTGTTGTCGTCAGCGAGAGGAGCGGGTGGAATGTTCAGCCGCCGCAGTTTGGCCAGGACGTGCTTATCGATGAAGTGGGATGCCTCCACGTCGGGAAACGCCTCACGGGAAGGACGCGGTACAACAACGATCGACATGACCGGCTCAGAACGATAGCGCACGATCAGGGCTGTATCGCCGACGCCCCGCGCCTGGACCAGGCCATTGTTCTCGACGGTTGCCACATGACGGTCGAGCGAATCATAGGTGGAGAACCCGGTGACGTCCTCGGTCGAGCCGTCGGCGTATTTCGCCTCGACGCGGAGGTTGTAGCGCTCGCCTGGCTTGACCGTTTGCTCGGCCGGAGTGACCCGCAACTGAATGGTCCGCGATGGGTCGAGCGGATCAAGGGTCGCGCCGGCGGCGATCCAGCGGCGGAGGATCTCATACTCCCGGCTGCCGGCCTCGGTTCGTTTGCCGCCCTGATGGCTGACCTGGCCGGTCGCTTTGCGAAGCAGCAGGCTGGCGTCGGGATCGGCAAGGTTGAGCCGCCGGCCGCCGTATTCGCGGCGCAGACGGTTGTGATCGAGGGCGGGATCGGCCCCGAACAGCGTCAGGCGAAAGCCGCCCTGTCCCTGGACGGCTCCATGACAGGTGCCGGCATTGCAGCCAAGCCGGCTGAAGACGGCCTCGACGTGCCGGCTGAACAGCGGCGCGCGGTCATCCGGAGCCGCGCTCGCCACGCCCGAGCGGGAGAACAACAACGCGGCGAACGCAAACAGGTGAGGGAGGCAGCGGATCACCGTTTGATCCTCCTGGATGGGCAGGCTTCTGGCGGGCAGTCGAGGATAGGAGACTCATCCACCATGATACCGGCGTCCTGTCCCTGGGGCGAGAAAAAGAGCTTGCTCACGCCGGATGCCGTACCTCCCTTCCTGTGCAGAGCCCTAAGCATACGAAAGTTATTAACTGTCCCATTTGGCCTTCTTGGCACGCGACTTGGGTGGTAAGCTGGGCAATCCCGAGTCGTGTTTAATTTGCAGGAGGCTCTCG
>JBBSDR010001618.1:0-1934 GCA_038240465.1 Gemmatales bacterium | reverse complement strand
GGACAAGAAAGACGGACCGGCAAAGCCGAAGCCCCCGGAGAAGGAGAAAGATAAGGAGGACAAGCCGCCTCCCGAGCAGCCGAGCGGCCAGCGCGTCATGAGCGAGAAGCTCGGCGCGGAGTTCCGCAATGACGTCAAGGCGACGACGACGAAGTACAACGACAAGGTTCTCGAACTGTCAGGCGTCGTCGAGGAGATTGGCGTCTCGCCGACGGGCGATGCCTTCCTTGTCCTCGCAGGCACTCAGGTCCCGACGCCGCAGCAGTTCGAGTGCCTCACGATCGACAAGGAGCCGTGGAACCAGGTGACTCCCGGACAGACCGTGACTCTGCGCGGGCGCTGTGAGGTCCTCGGCGGCGAGTTGAAATTCCGCAATTGTCAGATCACCGGCAAAACAGGCCCTGAGCGGACTGCTATCAAGTCGGCGGACCTGGCGCAGGCATACGAAAAGGACGCCGAGACGGGGGGTAAGACTTACGAGGACAAATGGCTGGAAGTGAGCGGCGAAGTGGAGAAGGTCGAGCGGCTTGTCTCGATGGAGAAGGCTGTCCTCACCTTGAAAACGACAGGTAAGGTCCCTATTAGCTGTGTCGTGGACGGCGGCATGGTGAAGCAGGCGGAAAAGTTGAAGCCCGGCCAGACGGTCAAGGTGCTGGGACGTGTGAAAGTCTTCGACGCCGGCGCGGGCGTCGAGTTGCTGTCGTGTGTGCTGGTTGCGAAACCCTGAGCGAGCCGCCGGGTTTATCCCGGCGGTCTGACGAAAGAAGGCGGCGGGATGAACCCCGCCGCTCGCCTCAATCAACGAGGGAGCGAGTATGTTTGTCGCAGGCGATATTGGTGGAACGAAGACCACCCTGGCCCTGTATGAAGAAACCGACGGCGTGCTGACGCAACTGCGCGACGAGACGTTCAAGAGCAAGGACAACTCCTCGCTCGAACAGATCCTCGGCAAGTTCCTCCGCGGCGAACCGCTGAAGGCCGGCTGCTTCGGCGTCGCCGGGGCCGTCATCGAGGGCAAGGCGCAAACGACCAACCTGCCCTGGAGCCTCGACGAGGTCGCTCTCGCGGCCGCCATCAAGGCGCCGCGCGTCAAGCTGCTCAACGACCTTGAAGCGGCCGCTTACGGCATGCTCCATCTCAAACCCGAAGAGCTGGTCTCGCTCAATCCCGATAATCCGGCGGTCCGAAAGGGCAATGTCGCCGTCATTGCCGCCGGTACCGGGCTTGGTGAGGCGATGCTCTACTACGATGGCCAGCGGCATCATCCGCTCGCCTCCGAGGGCGGCCACTGCGACTTCGCCCCGCGCACCGACATCGAGATCGATCTGCTCAAGTATCTGCGCGACAAGTTCAAGGGCCATACCAGCTACGAGCGCGTCCTGTCCGGACCCGGCTACATGAACGTCTACGAGTTCCTGCGCGACAGGGGTTACTATCTCGAGACGCAAGAGCTAAAAGCGAAACTGGCCGCCAGCGAGGTCCCCAGCGCCACCATCACACAACTGGGACAGGCCGGCAGCGACGCTCTGTGCCGGGCGGCGAACGATCTGTTCTGCGAGATTTACGGGGCCGAGGCGGCCAATCTCGCTCTGAAATGCGTCTCCGTCGGCGGCGTCTTCATCGGCGGCGGTATCGCTCCGAAGATGCTTCCGGACCTGCAGCGCGGCAGCTTCTGGAAGGGGTTCGTCGATAAGGGCCGATTCGCCGGCCTGATGAAGAGCCTGCCGGTCTTCGTCTCGCTCAATCCCCGCGCTCCCCTGATCGGCGCCGCCCATTACGCGACTCACATGGTCTGAGGGTTAGCCGCGACGCCTCCCCGTGGTGCAGGCGGCTCGCCTGCTCTTTCGTGGTGCAGGCGGCTCGCCTGCTCTTTCGTGGTGCAGGCGGCTCGCCTGCTCTTTCGTGGTGCAGGCGGCTCGCCTGCTCTTTCGTGG
>JBBSDR010001617.1:0-1938 GCA_038240465.1 Gemmatales bacterium | reverse complement strand
CTTCGCTGCCGCCCGTCGCCTCCGAACCGCTCAGCCTCGTGCTGCTGGCGCACAACGCCGAGGCGCATGTCGCTGGCGTTGTCGAGGGCTGGCGTCAGACCCTTGCCGCGCGAAACGTCCCCTTCGAGATCGTCCTTGTCGATGACGGCAGCAGCGACCGGACTGCGGCGCTCGCTCAGGAAATGCCCGGCCTCAAGGTGCTGCGTCACGAGAAGCCGCGCGGCATCGGCGCAGCCCTGCGAACCGGACTGGACGCGACGACTCAACCGCTGCTGGCCTGCGCGCCCTGTGATCCCGCGTATCGGCCCGAGGAACTGACGCGCTTTCTGGCCGAGATCGATCGCGTCCATTTCCTGACTGGCTATCGTGCCGGCGTCCCCGTGCCGGCACCACTCCGCGCCCTGGGGGCCGTCGTGCGGTTGCTCAGTCACGTCCTGGTCAGCGGCGCGCCGGAACGGTTGCCCGGCTGGCTCGGCTGGCGCGGACACCTTGGCGCGCTGCTGGCGCGCATCTTCTTCGGTGTCCGCCTGCGCGATGTCGGTTGTCCCTTCCGCGTGTTTCGCCGCGAGGTCCTGGCGCGCACGCCGTTGCAGTCGGATGGCTCCTTCGCCCTGGCCGAGCAACTGGCCAAGGTGAACTTCACCGGTCACATCTTCGGCCAGGAAATCCCGTTGCCGGTCGCTCCCTCATCCTCCTGGCCGACACAGTCTGTCGGACAGGTGCTGCGCGAAGCCCATCGCGTCTTCTCTCATCCGGTGTTCGGACCACCCGGCGTTTGACAGAGGCCAATCCGCGAGCTATGTGGTTGAATAGCGCCCGGAGCGGCGAACCTATCTCGATGTCGAACAAGGCGATCCCGAGGGAATCCCGTCATATCCTCCCTCGACGCCGGGAGTATCCTTTCATGCTCGTCCCACACGACCCACGTTTGCCGAGTTCGAGCGTCCTCGATGCGCTGTTCACGCGCCTCGATCGGGGCGACATTCTGCCGTTGCCTCCGCCGCACAGGCCCGCCTCGCGCATCGAGGAAGAATGGGTGAGCGAGGAGAAGGAGACCCTGGAAGAGTTCACGCGCCGTCAACTGGCCCTGCTGAAGCAGCAGCAGTCGGCCATCGAACAGCAGCGCGCGGATGTCCTGCGTCGGCAGCACGAACTGAACGAGGCGTGTCTGCTTCGCCAGCAGGAACTGAACCGGCGCACGAAGGAAATGGAGGCGCGGGCGCAGACCGTTGAGGAGCGCGAGACGGACCTGACGGGGCAGGAAAAGCAAGTCGCGGTCGAGCTTCAGCGGCTGGGCCGGGCGCGGCAGGATTTGCAGGAGTATCGACAGGAGACAGCGGATCAGCAGCGCGAGGTGGAGGAACTCAAGACCGAGACACTCACCCTGATCGAACGCGAGCGTGACTCGCGCCGGCAACTCGGCGAGGTGGAACGCACCCTGCAAGAACGCTGGGCCGTCCTGGCAGCGACAGGCGAGGAGCAGGAACGCTCACGGCAGACACTGGAACAGTTGAGCGTGGAGTTGGCCCGCCGCCGGCTGGTCCTCAACGAGCGTGAGAAAGTCCTCGGTCTGGAAGAAGCTCAGGAGCGAGTGGCGCAACTGCGCGAAGCGGCGGCGAGCCTGCGCACGGAAGTGGAACGGCTGACTCCCCGGGAGGAATGGCTGAGCAAGCGCGTGGCGGTCCTCGAGAGCGCCCTCGCGGAACGACAGTCGATCTGGCGCGAGCAGCAGGATCAAGCGCGGGGCGAGCGGCGCAGGATCGACTTGCTCGAGGAAGCCCTGACGAGGCGGACGGCTGAACTGGAACAGCGTGAGTTGCACGTCGAGACGATGCTGCTGGAGTTGATGCGGTTCCTCCAGCGCTGACCTGTGTTGCCGCTTGCGGCTTAGCGGGGGCTTCCGCTAAGGACCGACGGCGAAATAACTTCCCGCCGCGT
>JBBSDR010001616.1:0-1943 GCA_038240465.1 Gemmatales bacterium | reverse complement strand
GCGCAAGCGATCCCTTTCCCGTTGGCTCATAGTAATCCGGTCTCCTTCGTCGGACGCGGTAGACATGGCTCCTCCTTGCCAGACGCAAAGAGGACATTTCTATCGCGTTAAGACCGGACATTTCTATTGTCGTTCGACAGAGGCTGCCCGCTATTTCAACTGCTTTTCGATGGCCTGCTGAATATCGGCGACCGTGAACTGCGTCTTCGCATCCGGGTCGATGGTGAACTTGTTGCTCAACTTGCCGTCCTTGTCGAATATCAGATACGTCGGCAACGCAACGAAGTCCCATTGGTCCTGGCAGGCCTCTGGATTTTCCACACGGTAATTGGCGAAGGTGGCATTCTTGTCTTTCAGAAACTTCAGCGCCCTGGCGTGCTTATCTTCTTCGTCAAATGTGACGGAAATGCACACCAGCCCCTTGTCGCGGTATTCTTCCTGGAAATGCACGATCTTCGGGAACTTCTCCATGCACGGCGGGCAGTACGTCGCCCAGAAATCGACTAGCACGACCTTCCCCTTGTTGCTGGTGATCGCCTTGACCACCTCGGCATGGGGGACAGCTTTCAGCGCGATCTTCTCGCTCTGGCCAGAGTTGTGCGGCTTGCTTGCGGAGCTTTCTTTGCTGTTGTCCGCGATCGAACTATTTTTCTTGTCCGTATTGGTCTTGGCCGCATCCTGATTGCAACCGCCGGCCAAACCGGTCAGCGCCAACACGAAAAGAACTTTCGCAAAATGTGTGCGATTCATGGGTTTCATACCTCATCCTTAATCCGGTCTAAGCATTTCGTTCCGAGCCTGAAGCGTGAGCGAAGAACAAATTTCCTTCGCTTACGCTTCAGGCTCGGACATCATCGCATCATTTGGCTCAGAAACGCAATCGGGACGGAAACGCAATCGGGACGGCCGAGGCCGCCCCAATCGCTGAGTTTATCCGTTCGCCGTCAACCGGCAAGCGCTTACTTGCTGACGTACTGAATGCCGCAACCCTTGGCGTTGGTCTGTTGGACCTTCGGCAGGGAGCCGCTGGCGACGGCGTCAACGGCGTCGGCCAGGTACGAGGTCGTCGGGCTGCCCTGGTTGTTGTCCAGCGGGCCCCAGTAGACCAGCTTGCGGTTCTTGTCGAACACGTAGAATTCCGGGGTGACCTTGGCCTTCAGGTCGCGGGCGATCTGCTGGGTTGCGTCATACAGGTACGCGAACTTGAAGCCCTTCTCCTGGGCGCGGACGATCATCTTGTCCAGCTTGTCAGCGGCGCCATTGTTGACGTTGATGGCCACGAAATCAACCTTGCTGCCATACTTTTTCTCGAAGGCGATCATCCGGTCTTCGTAGGCCACGGCGACGGGGCAGTGATTGCAGGTGATGCACAGGACCAGAATGTCTTTCTTGTATTCGTTGAGCGAGTGCTTCCGGCCGTCCACGCCCGGCAGGTCTTTGAACATGGGAACGGGCGAGCCGATGCCGAACTTTTCGCCGCCAGCCTGGGCGCCGACGCCGATGCTCAAAGCTGCACACAGAACTGCCGCGGTTGCGAGACAACGCATGAGATTCTCCTTACAGATCGAGATATAGAGTGCCCGGCCACTCACCGGGCGCACAACGCGAAAGCCATGATCCAAACGGATTGTCAAAACGGAATGAAGATTGTCGGAAGCTAGAGAATACGGTCACGCCGACTCGGTTTAACGCAGTCAGGTGAAGCCGCAAGTACGAACAAGATGAGAAGTTGATGCAGTCATGAAATCGTTTCAGTTTCGAGGTTGGAGTTTGTCCTTCTTCGCTGTAGACGAATAGGAGGGCGATTCTATTCGTCTACCTCAAGGAAAATCACTTTTTCGCAAGGAGTCCGCTGTGTTGCGAGCCCCGGCTACGTCGTCATTCTACGGATTGAGATCCGCAGTGGCTATCCTCGGCACACTCAGCACCTTGCTCTTTTGCCT
>JBBSDR010001615.1:0-1944 GCA_038240465.1 Gemmatales bacterium | reverse complement strand
TGTCCCGTCAGGATGCGAATGCAGCAAGCGAGATAAATAGACTGGACAGAGAAATCGCAGTCCTTCGAGAGCAGTTAGATTCTGTCGCGAAATGGAAAGGCGAGATTGGCTCGTTGACAGAAATCAAAGTCGAGATAGCGGTGCAGAAAAGGGACATTGATGACCTGAAAAAGACGAAGGACCAATGGGTACAGCGCCTCTGGAACCTTACGGGACCGCTGGTCGGTGCTATTGTAGGTGCGATGCTCGCCTACCTACTTCGCAAGTGATCTTGGGCAAGAGTTGACAAAGGGGTCGGGAACCGATGTAGCAGTCTTGCCGCAAGGTACTTTCGGAATTGATATCACAACAATGACTTCGGCATCCCGCAACGCTCACCTCTGGGGATCGCGTCATTCCTGGCGATTCGCAGAATTGACGGCGACAGCGAACAGGCCGCTTTCCAGGCCCCCCCTGGCGAACCGGCCAGGCAGGGCATATCCTTTGCACAACAGGAAGTGACGGAACGTCCCGTCGCGGTAGGATTCAGGCCGATGGTCCACAAGAAGGAGTCTCTCATGCGGGTTCTCTCCCTGGCCGCGCTCGCGGCGACCACTCTGCTGCTCGGCGCGCTGCGCGCCGATGACGACAAGGAAAAACAGCCGAAGGCCGCCCCCAAACCCACAGCGGTCACCATCACGAAAATCGATGCCAAAAAGGGCGAAATCACCGTCAAGTACACCGACGACTCGGGCAAGGTACACAAGAAGCACTTCGAGCTGACCAGCGACGTCAAGATCTTCGACGAGACCGGACGCGCCGTGAAGATCGACGTGTTTGAGGCGGGACACGAGGCGCTGATCCTGGCCGAGGAGGGCAAACTGACGGAACTGCGCCGTCCTGCCCGCGCCGCTCGCGGCCATCGCCTTTCGGACGCCATGAGGACGCTCATCGAGATGAGCGAATCCGATGAGGGCTGCGTCGAAGAGATCCAGCGCATCTATGACATGCTGCGCAGGCTGGACCCCGCCAAGGACGGCAAGATCGACCTCAAGGAACTCAAGGCCGAGCAGGAACGGGTCGTGACGGAACGGGTCAAGAGGGCGATCGAGCGGCTCGACACGAACAAGGACGGCAAGATCAGCAAGGAGGAAGCGAAGGGGATGATCAAGGAGCATTTCGACCGGCTCGACCGGAACAAGGACGGCTTCATCGACTACGAGGAACTGCTCCAGGCCGCCAAAGAGAAGCACGCCGCCAAACCTTCGCCAGAGGAGAAGAAGTAACCATGCGCCAGACCCTGATCCTCCCCTTCGTGGCACTGTTCGGCCTGGCGCCGGCAGTCTCCGCGCAGGTCCATCCGGTCGCCATCGACCCGACGGCCCTCGTCGATTCGTGGTATCGCGTCTACCTGCGCCGGACCGCCTTCGAGCCTGGCATCGTTGGCTGGGTAAACCTCCTCCGCCAGGGCGCCACGCCGCAGACTGTGCTGTCCAAAATCCTCGGCAGCGAGGAGTATTACAACCGGGTTGGTGGGTCGATCCCGGCTTTCATCCAAACCCTTTACCTCGACCTGTTCGGCCGCCAGCCCACTCCAGGAGAGTTACACTTCTGGAGCCGACGGGCATACACTCAGGACCGCACTGAGATCTCCTACGATCTGCTAACCCAGAACCCGGGACGAGGGATCATCGTCGCCCCTCCTGCCCCTGTCGTGATTGTTCGCGATCCGAATCGGGAGCGGGAACGCGAACGCGAGCGGGAACGCGAACGTGCGCGGGAACGCGAACGCGAGCGGGAACGTTGGCGCGAACACGAAGAACACGATTACCACCGGCCGGCCTATCCGTTTCGGCACTGACCATCGGTGAGGGAGCAAAAAGGGGTAGTCGTCATTCAACAATGACGACTGCCCTTCTTTGCTATTACCCCGGCATGAAAGTGAATCACCGAAGCTCTGTCGCC
>JBBSDR010001614.1:0-1950 GCA_038240465.1 Gemmatales bacterium | reverse complement strand
TTACGCTGTAGAACTCCGGTCGCTTACGCTCCCGGCTCGCCTGGAAAAACGTGATCGCGCACTGGAGAACTACCAGAAGCTGCCAACGGATGGGCGACTTCAACGGACCCGGGTCTGTTGGTCTCACTTGTTGCGCTTCAACTCGGGAAGCGGAATGCGGACACGCGGATCGTCTCCGGGCGGGTCGTCATCGTACCAGCGACCGCCGTCATCCTTGCCATTGGGGCCAACACTGTAGAGCAAATAGCCCTTCTCGCCGGGACGATAGATCAGTGCCTTGCCGGAGAAGAGGTCGCCCGGCACCTGCGTGAGATACTTCGGCGCCAGTTCGGCCAGTCCTTTCGGGTAGGCCCTGTGGTCGCGCTGGTAAACCGCCAGGGCGAAGGCAACGTGCAAATTGGCGCGGATCTGCTCGCCCCGATCCTCCGCTTGCTGAATCTTGTTGAAGGCCGGGAGCATCAACCCGATCAGGATGTCGCCGATCCCCTTGCCGATCACCTTCTCGGGTTTGTCTGTCCCGAAGAGCTTGATCAAGGCCCCTGATTCCGTGGCATTCTTCTTGAGGGCCCGCAAATCCCTTTCGAGTTCATTGAGTTGCTTTTGCCTGGCCGGACGATCCTTGATCCGCAGCGCGGCTGCGATCCGATCGAACCAGCGGTTGACATTCCGCAGCGCGGGGTCCCAATCGACGCCTTTCATCATCTGTTTCATTCTCGGGTCCGTGTCTCCCCTCGGTGGTTTGGCGGCCATATTCTCGAGGTAGTCGATTCCATGACGATCGACCATCGTGACGATTTCCAGGAGGAAGCACCGCTCGCCAAGGGCGACCTTGTCGGCTGGCGAAATAGGGGCCGGCAACTGCTGCAAGTCGCGCAGACAACTCTGGACCTGTTTTGCGGTCAACCGCACACGATCGAGAAATGCGATGTCCGCGGTACTGGCAATCTGGCCGATGGCGATGCCGACCAGACTTTCAATGAGCGTACCGCCGCGGCCGACCAGCAGGCCAAGGCGGTGACAGGCGAGCAGGTCCTGCCAGGTTTCGTCGGCCCGGCCCTCGCCGGCATGCAGCAGGGCGCGGGCCGCCAGGGCATTCGCCAGTCCGCGACACGTTTGCGCCCCCGGCAATCGCGCGCTGAGCAGGCCTGCCGATTCCTTGCCGGTCCTGACCGGCACCAGCGGGTTGAAGTAGTCCGGAAGCCGGGTCGCCTCGACAACCAGGGCGAGCGGCTTCTCGTTCGCCATCAGCCAGCCGGCGATGTGCGGAAGTTCCTTCGCCGTCCACGCTCGCCGGATCGCCCGGAACTCCTGATGAACGAGGACGTCGGTCTTCTCGTCCCCTTCAAGCTTCAGGTGTTCGCTCACATAGCGGGATAATCCGATGAAGTAGTCGCCGCGTTCCGGTGGCGAGTCGATGCCGAGCAACTTGAAGAACTCGGCCGGCATCGTCGTCCCTTCGGGATGCGGCCCGAGGGCTTTCCAGAGCAGAACGTTCGCGTTGCTCCTGGGCGTGATGCCCTTGCCCATTTCCTTGTTGAGCGCGGCGGCGTAGTCGATGTAGCCATCCTTGTCGAGCGGGCCGGTGACGAAAGTCGTCTCCTTGCCGATCGTGAACTTCGGTTTGTCTTTCTTCGGCTCGTCCTTGTCGGCGAGTGCGCGGCCGGCCGGCAAATTCGCCAGCACCACCAATCCCAGCACAAGGAAACATGCCCTGGTCCGATCCATATGATTATGCCTCATCGAGAAGTCTCCGGATGGCTGAGAGTCTGTCCCATCAGGTGGATTTTCGGGCAGGGAGTCGGGAGGGCGAGAGAGTCGGGGGGGGGGGGGTGCCCCCCCGCCGCCAGGCGGCGCGGGGGCCCCCCCCCCCCCCCGACTCTCTCGCCCTCCCGACTCCCTGCCCGAAAATCCACCTGATGGGACAGACTCTCAGCCATCCGGAGACTTCTC
>JBBSDR010001613.1:0-1963 GCA_038240465.1 Gemmatales bacterium | reverse complement strand
GCGCAAGCCAGATTGTATAAAGCTTTTGGCAACCGACTCTTATGGATATGCAGACCAGAGATGGATGCTGCCCCCTCGGCTCCACTGAGTGCCAAAGAAAGCCCTTCAGCCAGTACGCTGAAGGGCTTTCTCATTTCCAGGACGAGAGTTACGTCATCAAGGCGGCAGCTCAACAACAGCTACTCAGAGATTTCGATGAAATATTGTCCACCGAGAGGCGTAGAAGAGGGGAGGACAGCCAGGCTGGCGGACATTGAATCAAATCGCGGTCTGGCCGTCTTATAGAGAATCTCGGGCTTGAATTCTGCGCTGTTGCAACCGATGATACTGATTGTGGGCGGTCGCTGAAAAGCGCCGTGAGGACTCCACGGCTGGGTTCCGTCAATACGGAGAAGAACACAAAAATGACCCAGCGCGAACAGGGTTCGGGTAACTCCGGGCTTTGTCCTCAACCACAAGTTCGAGGGGGCGGCTGACAGTGCAAAAAAAGGACCTTTCGTCTTGAGTCCCACACTGCAAGTTGCCTGGAAAACGGCAACATGGCTCTTGTTCAACGGTGGCGCACAAGCCTTGCCGGTCTTGTACCTCTCTGTCCACGGGGCTGCTGAATCGAAGGCATTCTGGGAGTATGTGAACTGTACGCTTGCTCTCCTGATCGCAGTCGGGATGCTTTTTGCAGCGATTTCCGATCTGGTCACGGAAAATGGACGTATTCACCTGTTTGGGTGGGGGGCTTTGGCCGTAATCGTCGTGATCGCGCTTGCGTTTTTGCACCGAACGATCCACGATGAGTTCTTGAAAAGAATACAGGCCGACTGGGAACTTTTCCTCGGAAGCATCGTCGTCGCTCTCGCGATCGTGTCCGTCGGAACGTTCCTGAAAATGAAGATGTGGTACGACGAGGCGGTCGGAGACGACGAAGATTGATTGCCGTGAGGAGGTGTCCAATGTGGGTGTACATCGTCGGGAGCGTCGTGGCGGTTCTCTTGGCTGCCACTGAGTTCGCCTTGAGTGTCCGTCGCCATCACGCGAAAAAGGCCCGGCATGCTCCAGACCGTAAAACGATTGCGGTGCGATAAGTGACAGGCGGACGTGCGTCCGAAACGCACTTCCGCCTACCGTTCTCCGGCCACTCTCGAGAATCGTTCCTCGTTCCCGCAAGAAGCAGGTTCTGTATCGTCGCCTTCCGTTCGATCACTGTGGCGGAACAGTTCTGCTGATGACCCCACGCTGCCACTTTCACTTCCCAAAACACGGCGCCAGCCCGAAGCCTTTCGTGCGCCACTCATTCTCCTGAAACCATTGCGGCGGATGAGTCGGCCTCCGGAGACCCGGCCGGAAGCACCGAGGACGGGTTCAGCTTGTGCGGCGGGACGCGTCGCACGTCCCAGATCAGGCCAATGAACGCAAGCAACCGGATCAGCCGGAAACTGCCGTCAATCTCCCACCAGAAGAAGCCGGCCTGGGCCGCATGCGGATAGTGATGGTGGTTGTTGTGCCAGCCGTCGCCGAAGGTGAACAACGCCAGCAGGAAGCTGTTCCGGCTTCTGTCCGGCGTGGGATAGCGGCGCGAGCCGACCAGGTGGCCCAGCGTATTCACCAGAGAGGCGACGTGAAGGGCCAGCACGGCACTCAGGCAGAAGTCCACACACACCAGGCCCCAGCCGCCGAGGAACCAGCAGACGGCCGCCACCAGCAGGGCGGGCAACAACCACAGCCGTTCCAGCCAGACCAGCTCGGGAAAGCGCGTCAGATCGCGCACCTTGCTCCAGTCCGGCTCCTCGACCGACGCGAACATCCAGCCCCCGTAAGCCCAGAAGAAGCTGGCCCGGACCGGCGAGTGCGAATCACTCGGCTCGTCTGCATGGCGATGATGATGGCGGTGGATCGCGGCCCAGTACAGCGGCCCTCTTTGCAGGTTGGCACAACACAGGCATCCGAGGATGAATTGAAAGACCCTGCT
>JBBSDR010001612.1:0-1964 GCA_038240465.1 Gemmatales bacterium | reverse complement strand
GGAGTCCTGGCGCATGAGTGTACTCTTGCGGGGCAGCGAACTGCGGCGTCTGGGACGGCTGATCCGCAAGGAACTCAGCACCATCCTGCGCGACCGCCGCACCATCATCACCCTGGTGCTGATGCCGGTGCTGGTCTATCCGCTGCTGACCATTGGCTTTCGCCAGTCTCTGCTCCTCGGCGGCCCCGAAAAGCACGCGCGCACTGTCTACCACGTCGGCTTCCGTTCCGAGGACGAACTGCGCATCTTCACCGAGCAGTTCGTTCGCGGCGATCAACTCCTCAAACAACCGCGGCCCGAGGAACCAGAGGGGAAGCCGGTCGAGATCGTAAACCTACAGGCGCTTGAACCCGAGAAGTCCCTGCACGCCAGCCACCTCGAACTCGCCATTCACGTCCGGCCGAGCAGTAGCGGGTTCGCTCCCGGGCAATCAAGGCTCTACATTTGCGAGTTGATCTACCTGCGCGATTCGCTCCAGGGACAGGCCGCGAAGGAGTACGTCGAGCGACGTCTGGAAGCGGCCAACAATCCCTATTTCGGCAACCCTCTGCTCGCCCGCCCCAGGGTCCTGTTATTCAATCCCTCGGTCGCCGCCCTCACCGGCGTTCCTTTCTGTGCCGTTGTCCGACCGGCCATTCTCGCGGTGCGGGTGAAACCGCTCGAACTTCCGGCGAGCGGCGAGACGATTCCGCTGTCGGTCCTGCTGCCGCTCATCCTGATCCTGATGACCATGACCGGGGCGGTCTATCCGGCCATCGACCTGACAGCGGGCGAACGCGAACGCGGCACTCTCGAAGTCCTCGTCGCTGCTCCGGTCCCCCGGCTGGCACTGCTGTTCGCCAAGTATGTCTCGGTGCTGACCGTCGCCGTGCTGACGGCCGTCGTCAATCTCGTGACCATGACGTTGACCTTGCAGTTGAGCGGCCTGGGCGGATTGGTCTTCGGCCAGGCGGGGCTGCCGCTGCTGGCGGTCGTCCAGGTGTTCGGGCTGCTGCTGCTGTTCGCCTCCTTCTTCTCGGCCGTGCTGCTCATCGTCACCTGCTTTGCGCGCAGCTTCAAGGAAGCGCAAGCCTATCTCATCCCGCTCATGCTCGTGTCGATGACGCCGGGCATGCTCAGCCTGCTGCCGGGCCTCAAACTCGAGGGCTTCAAGCAGGTCGTGCCGCTGCTCAATATCGTCCTGCTCACGCGCGACGTCCTCGAAGGGACTGCTACCCTGGCCACGGGATTGCTGGTGGTGCTGTCCACGCTGGTCTATGCGCTGGCGGCCATCGCCCTGGCGGCGCGCATCTTCGGGGCCGAGGCCGTCCTCTACAACGAACAGGGCGGCTGGTCCGATCTGTTCCGCCGCCCAGCGCTGTCTCATCCGGCCCCGACGCTGTCGGCCGCCCTGTTCTGTCTGGCGATCATGTTTCCGATCTCCTTCGTCCTTATCGCTCTGCTGGGTCACCTGGCGCGAACCGACCTGTATGTCGAGATGATTGGCAACGCGGCCGGGAACGTCGTGCTGTTCCTCGGACTGCCGCTCGCGTTCGCCTGGATGGGGCGAGTCCGGCTGCGCGAAGGGTTCCGGGTCGAACAGCCGGCGGTCCTGTTCTGGGGAGCGGCCCTGCTGCTGGGGTTGAGCCTCTGGCCGTTCGGCGATGCGCTCCAGCGCGGGCTGCGCTGGCTGGGCGTGGCGACGTTGAGCGACGAGGTCCTTGGCACGCTTCAGGAAACCGCTGCCCGCTGGCGCGGCCTGTCGCCTCTGGTGTTCGTGCTGGGCCGGGGAGTGGTCCCGGCATTGTTCGAGGAACTGTTTTTCCGGGGGTTCCTGCTCGGCGCGCTCCTGCGAACGATGCGGCCGAGGAGTGCCATCCTGACGTCGGCGGCCTTCTTCGGTCTGTTCCATCTTGTCGATCAGCAGCTTGTGATCGTCGAGCGAGCCATCGCGAGTACGCTGCTCGGCCTGGTGCTGGGCTGGC
>JBBSDR010001611.1:0-1966 GCA_038240465.1 Gemmatales bacterium | reverse complement strand
GATCGCCTGAACCGTTCCCGGTTCTCGGGGTGATTCGTACTCCACCTTGATAATCTCGACGCCCTGGAAACGCAGACGAGGGGCATCTTTCAGCAGGTCGGCCTCGGTCCCCTCGGGTGGTTCGTCGCGGTGGCGCAGTTCGACCAGACGGCGAAGGAAATGCGGCCAATCGTCAATGCGCTTGCCGCCCACTTTGACGATGCGGTCGTCCGCCTTGAGAAGACCTTGATTGACCGGAAAGCGGAACTCGGGGAAGAAGTGGCTCACTTCGGTCGAGAATGCGCAGCGCACACCGATGTCCGGCAAGGTCACAACGTAACTGACGACGCCAACCGCATCCACACAGACAAACAAGACGGCCAGCACAATTGCCGCGCGACTGCGCCGGGCTGGATCCTGAAGCAGGCGAGGCGCACCGCGCACGAGGGCAGTCCAGGCATTCCCGGCAAGCTGAGGCAAGAACATCCAGGCACTCCGCAGCGTTTCAGGGAGGAGGAATCCGCGCCGATTCGTCGGCGCCGAGGAGTAAACCTTGTCGGATCAGGCAGTTAGCGCAATCTCTCCCAAACTGATCTCAGTCTGCTCTCAGTGTAGTGGCGTCAAGGGATTGCGTCAACTATCAAGCCTGATCGACTTTTTTGGCGCGGCTCAAGATCGTCAACTTCCGCACAAATTCTTGTTTCTCATCCAGTTGCGCTCACATTGTCGAGAATCGCTCTTTGTCAAAGGGATGCCGAGTCGTCACCATGAGACAGGCGCCGAACATGCGCCGAATTGTCGGCGCTGAGCGCCGAATCTTCGGCGCTCAGCGCCGAAGTCATGAAAAAGTCAGTGACGACCCGTTGTCACTCTTGTCGGCGCTGTAGACACAAGTGAAAGTGGATAAGCAAGTTACGGTGTTCATGTGCAATAATTGATCGGCATGGCACTTCTGACGGCCCTTTGGTATGAGGTCTGCAATAGGGATGACCCACCTCACAACCAGATGGATCGTTGAGGGACCGGAGCAACCGAAGGACAGGAGCATCGACGTGAAGGCATCTCTTGATTGGCGCACAGCAAGCAGCGCGGAGTATCGGGCCGGAGACGGTGTGACGGGCTACGCCCATCTGAGCCGGTATGCCGTCAGCTACAAGGAGTGGGGCGAGGGGCCGCCGCTCATCCTGGTTCCGGGTCTGGCGGGCGGCTACGAACTGATGGGGCCACTCGCGCGGATGCTGGCGGGTCATTTCCGTGTGATCAGTTACCAACTGCGCGGCGAGGACGATCCTTTCGCACTGCGGCAGCGCTTCGGGCTTCCGGAACTGGTCGATGACCTGGCGGAGTTGATCGAGTGGCTCGGTCTGGAGTCTCCGGCCGTGATGGGCGTGTCGTTCGGCGGCATTCTCGCCCTCGAACTGGCGGCCCGCTATCCGACCCGGCTTCGTCAACTGATCGTTCAGGGCGTGGGGCCTCGTTTCGAGCGCGGCTTCCTGCAACAGATCGCGGGATCGATCCTGTCGTGTTTCCCGCTGCCCTCGGACAATGCCTTCGTCAACCAGTTCTTCAATCTGCTCTTTGGCGGCCGGAAGCGTCCGGTGTCGCTGTTCGACTTCGTGACGAGGCAGTGCTGGCAAACGGACCAGAGTGTGATCGCGCACCGCTTCCATCTCGCGGAGGAGTTCGACATGGTCGAGCGCCTGCATCGCGTGCGCGTGCCGACGCTGATTCTCTCCGGCGAGCGCGACTTGCTGGTGTCGCCCGAGAGCCTGCAACTTCTGAAGACCGGCATCAAGAGATCAAAGGTGGTGGAACTCGAAGGCTGCGGCCATCTGGCTTTCGCAATGCAGCCCGAGCGGATTGCCGACGAAGTCCGGCGGTTCTTGCGCGACCAGTAGAGTTGTGAGAATCATCGCAGGCCACGAGGAGCGGACTTCTCGCGGCCTTTTTCGTCTTTGCCGCTTGCGGCTTAGCGGATGGATTCGCT
>JBBSDR010001610.1:0-1970 GCA_038240465.1 Gemmatales bacterium | reverse complement strand
TGATTGCTTGACACGATCGAGAAGTTGCATCATCCAGCCTGCGAAACTGCTTCAGTCGGAGAACGAATGGACGATCCACACAAGTATCTGGACCCGCTAGCCCTCGCGAAGGTGCGCGGCCTCGAATTGCAGGCGCGCCTTATCGTCGAGGGCTACCTTTCGGGCATGCACAAAAGCCCCTATCACGGCTTCTCCGTCGAGTTCGCCCAGCATCGCGAGTACGTCCCCGGCGACGACATCAAACACGTTGACTGGAAAGTCTATGGCCGGACCGGACGCTTCTATCTGAAGCAGTACGAGGAAGAGACCAACCTCGTTCTCTGGCTGCTCGTTGACGTCAGCGAGTCGATGAACTACGGCTCGGGAGCGACCGGCGAGGACGGCCAGCCGCTGATCCGCAAGTGCGACTATGCCGCCATGTCGGCCTGCGCCCTGGCTTATCTCACCCTCCAGCAGCAGGACTCCGCCGGCCTGGCCACGTTCGACAACCAGGTGCGCGATTTCCTGCGGCCCGCCAGCCAGCCGTCGCATCTCAAGCAGATGGTGCAGATCCTCAACCGCTCGACCGGCGGCCGAGAGAAGACACGCCTCGGACCGATCTTTCACGACCTTGCGGAGCGGCTGACGCGACGATCCATTCTCGTCGTCCTGAGCGATCTGTTCGAAGAATCGGCCGACATCATCAACGGCCTGAAACACCTGCGGCACAAGAAGCACGAAGTGATCGTTCTGCATGTCCTTGACCGGGCTGAGTTGGAATTCCCGTTCCGCGAATCGACGCTGTTTCGCGGTCTGGAGCAGTATCCGGACCTGCTCACCGATCCGCGCTCGCTGCGCGACGCTTACCTCGTCGAGATGGACACCTTCTTGCACGACATGCAGACCGGTTGCCGCAATATGAACGTCGATTACGTCCGCCTGACGACCGACCAGTCTCTCGACGTCGTGCTGTCGAGCTACCTGTCGCAACGGCTGGCGCGCTCGAAGTGAGCCGCCGGGTTCGTCCCGGCGGGGATAAACCCCGCCGCTCGCTTGACCTCTCCTACGCCAGTCGATGCGGTGCCTTCGCCGTGTCCTCCGCGAGATAGCGCATCCCCATCAGCCAAAACGCGCCGCCGATCAGCACGGCCACCGATACCACGATAAAGCCCAGTTCGTAGTGATTTTCCTTGCCGATCAGCAGACCCAGGATCGGCGGCGAAATCACGTCGCCAAAGAGATGAATGAAGAGGATGTTGATGGCGAACCCGGACGCGCGCATGCTCGGATGCGTCACGTTCGCCAGGATCGTGTTCGTCGGTCCCGTGTTGAAGAACAGGCAAAAGACCGCCAGCGTCAGCGGGACCCAACTATAGGGGAAAGGCGTGTACAGGAAGATCAGGATAAAGGGAAAGCCGATCAGCATCGCCATCCCTGAAACAAGGAAGTAGGAGCCGCTGAAGCGAGCCTTGAGCCTGTCGCCGGCCATTCCTCCCAGGAGAGTCGCTCCCAGGCCGGTGACCACAATGATACCGCCAAAGATCGACACGGAGTCCTCACCCAGGTGCTTGTACTCCTGAAGATAGGCCGGCATCCACCAGGCGATACCTCCCAGTGCGAAAGTCATGGCCGCCATGCCGAGCGTGCAAAAGACGTAGGACCGCGTGTGCAGCAGGATGCGATAGTCCTTCAGTTCGAGCTTTCGCGGCGGCGCGGCGGCGTCCGCCAGCCCGCGCGGCGGTTCGGGCATACGCAAACAGAACAGGGCCAACAGCAGACCTGGCGGCACGACGATGAAGAACGCCCACTGCCAGCCGAGACTCGACTTCACCGACGCTCCCAGGACGTAGCCCAGGGCGCTGCCGACCGGGATCGCCGCATAGAACCACGCCAGGACGCTGCCGCGGCGGTGGACCGGATAGAAATCGGAGACGACCGTGGGCGCGACCGGTCCATACGCAGCCTCGCCGACGCCGACAACACAGCGCGTG
>JBBSDR010001609.1:0-1970 GCA_038240465.1 Gemmatales bacterium | reverse complement strand
CCTGACCGCGAACCCAGACTTTCCGCAAATCAAGAAACACTTTGAACTGGTCAACGTGCAGGGTTCCTGGATTCGCAGCCTCGCCTTCCGCAAGGATGGCCTGCTCGCCGTCGGCACGGACAATGACCTTGTCCTGTCGGCCAATGGCAAAAGAGGCCGGACGATTGTCCCGCTGCGAGACGTTCACCGAGTTTCGAGTGTGGCCTTCAGTGGCGACGGTCAAACTCTTGCCGCCGCCAGTCTCGATGGCGAGACGATGGTGCTCGACGTCTCCACGTTCGAGAACGATCCCTTCGCCCCCATCGAGCCAAAGGACCCCGCTTTCGTGGAGCCAAACGATCCACGACAGCGCAAGCGACTCGTCCTGACCCAGCGCGAAATCATCGCTTTTGCCCTGGCGCCGGACGAGCGTGCCGCCACACTCGACAACAGCGGCGCGGTTCGCCTGTGGGACTTCAAGGAAGGCAAGTCCGAGGTGATCCTCAAGAACCAGTGGACCGGGCCGCCAGGTTTGCTGTCGTTCGACCGCGCGGGCCGCTACCTCTATATCAGCGGGGACAATCGGCTTCAGGTCTGGAACCTCGCCACGCGCCAGCTTTCGCCGGTGACGACGCCGCACAAGAAGAACGGCACTCTGTCGCCTGACGGCGATCGCTTCGTGACGGCGGACGACAAGGGAGCCAGCCTGTACGACCCGCGAACAGGGCAGGCGCTCGGCGCGGCGAACGAACGACTGCCGGCCCTGGGGCCATTCGCTTTTGGCGCCAATGGCCTGCTTGCCGGCCGCGCCACTGCCAACACGATCCAGATCTGGGACGACAAACTCCAGACGCTGGGACTGTGCGAGAACCATCGCAACTGGATCACAGCCCTGACGTTCGCCGGCGAGACGCGAACCTTCCTCAGTTGCGGCTCCGACAACACGGTTCACTACTGGAGCATTGCGGGCGGCACGGAAATCTGGAATCGCACCGTGCCGGACAAGCCAGTCTGCCTCGCTGTTTCACGGGACCATCGTCTCGCCGCTGTTGGGACGCAGGAGGGACTGGTCTACTTCTTTGAACTGGTCCGGGGCGTTCCCCGAGGCCAACTGCAAGCCTCCCCGAGCGCGATTCGCAGCCTGACCTACTCGGCAGACAGCAAATCGCTGTACGTCACTGCCGGAGACAGCGTCACCCTCTGGGACGCCGCGCAGGTGCTGAGCGATCCCGCTGCCGTGCCGGACATGGCGCGGCTGCGGGATCGTGATCTGCTCGACCTGGTCCGCAAAGCCGGGACGGCCGAGGTGAGGTTGCCCATCGACGCGACGGGAATGAAGGGGCTGGCCCTGTCTGCCGATGGAGCGCGCCTGGCGGCGTTGACACAGGGTGATGGAGCATTGCGCCTTTGGGACTTGCGGACCGGCCAGTTACTGACGACGCGCAGAGGCGCCCATGTGCCGGTTTCAAAGAATGCGATTGCCATCATGCCTGGAGAGGGGCCGCGGTTCCCGGCGGAGATGGGCGTGCCGGTCTTCTCACCGGATGGCAAGTGGCTGGCGACGTGCGGCGGCGAAGGACTCGTTCGGCTGCGCAACCCGCACTCGGGCGAAATTGTTCACACTCTCGTGGCGGAGCCGTTCGATGCTGGCAAGGTCTATCCCCTGGTCGTGAACTTCAGTGCCAATGGCAAGACGCTCTTGATCTCGACGGACAGGGGCGGCAAATGCTTCGACCTGAGTGGTCCGGCACCGGTGGAGATGCGCATTGAAGTTCCGCCGTTGTCGTCCGCAGCGCTTATTTCAGGCGATGGCAAGGACATCGCCTTTTCTGTTGATCCCGAGAAGAACCCCTTCCCGGAGTCGGCCTGGAATGGGAAGCAAGCTCTGCCGGTATCCCTGAAACCGGGAGTCGTGGCGTTTTCGACGCAAGGGGCCATCATGGCCCGTTTGTTTGGATCGGTGGGGCTGAATGATGCCCGCACCGGGCGGG
>JBBSDR010001608.1:0-1977 GCA_038240465.1 Gemmatales bacterium | reverse complement strand
GGTGAGGGTCAGACAAAACCGCCCGTTGTAGCAGGTTTTATTCGCGCGCCACGGAAGTACCCCAAGCCTACGCGTAGCCGAAGGCGCCACACTGCGGGTCTGCCGCAACCCCACGTCGGGCCACTTCGGCTACGGTGAGTTACTTTCTTGCCGAGCTAATAGCGAAGGTGTCACACGAACTGCCGCGGTCGTGGTCGGCGCGGCGTGCCATCGCGGTAATCGTCGATCTCCAGCGGCAAGGTTCGCCCGGGATGCGCCGTCATGTGATCTTCGAGCAGCGGCCGAATCTGGTGCTGCCACACCGCTTGTAACTTCATCTCCTCCAGCTCCGCCAGCATGAAATAACTGTGTCCCACCTGGGACGCCGGCCCCAGTTCCGTTCGCAACAGAGCATTCAGCCGCTCGAACAGCGACACCACCTCGCTGGCGAAGCGCGGCCCTCCGGATGGGGGGTGCGTTACAAACCACGCCTGCAAGACACTTGCATCCGGCGGCATCTCCACAAAGGAGAACCGCCGCCGCAATGCCTGATCGAGAATCGTCGTCGAGCGATCGGCGCTGTTCATCGTGCCGACCAGGAACAGGTTCGGCGGCAGACGGAAACGACGCCGCGAACAGGGCAGCATCACCTCCTGATCGCGATACTCCAGCAGATAGAGCAACTCGCCGAAGACGCGCGGCAGGTTGGCGCGGTTGATCTCATCGAGCAGCAGGACGTGCGGCTGCGACGGCCTCGCGGCAGCCTTGTCGGCGAAGGAACAGAGCAGGCCGTCCTCGACCGGATAGGTGACGTCGTGCCGGCCGTTCGTCTCGACCGACTTGACGCGGATGCCCTCGACGAACTCCTCGTAACTGTAAGCCGGATGGAACTGCGCCAGACAGGTCGCATCCCCATCGTCCCCTGTCAGGAGACGTGCAAGACAGCGGGCCACATGCGTCTTGCCGGTGCCGGGGACACCCTGGAGAATCAACTGGCCCTTGAGCCGCAACAGACCGCGAGCGCGCGCCAGCCAGCCGGCGTCGAGATAGGTCTGCGCCTGGAAGTCCGGCTCGCTGAAGCGCTCTCGCGCCGGAGGTGCCGGGGGAGCATCCTTGATCGCGGCGACGTAGAGGGGCAGCAGACGATCAAAGTGCAGCAGGATGTCGCCGACAAGGTCGTCGGAATGTAAGAGCGGCGAATCGGGCGGCAGATGATGGACGAGCGACAGTTCCTTGCCGCCAAGCCAGGCGCGGAAATCGTCGCGGCTGCCGTCGAAGCCGCCGCGCTCCTGCAAGAGTTGATGCAAGGCATCGCCCTGAGCGAGCAGGCGCTGGCGCAGGATGCGGCGAGCGGGCGCGGCATGAGCGCCGAGCATCAGGCCGTAGCGCAGACCGTCGCCATCGAGGCGAACGAAGAACTGCGTCGCCTCACGCCGGCCGGCAGCATCGCGGCCACAAAAGACAATCCAGAGGGTTGTGTTGTAGGGACCGGCTCGGCCATAGGCGTTCTTCGTCAAACGGGTCAGTGCGAGTCCGTCGCGGGCCTCGGATTCCAGGTCGAAGCCGTGCTGCCGATGCAGGACCGGTTCGACATAACGCTCGCCCAGCGCCTGGCACAGTTCGACGAGTGGCTCGCGCAGGACGAAGTGATAGCGGCTCCGCTGCGTCTCCAGCCAGTCGCGATTGTTGTTGTCCTGCAACTCTTGCAGAAAGCGGAACGTGTCCGGACAGAAACCGCCGAAGCACCGCTGACGACGATCGCCTGTTTCGTCGGCGGCAGCGAGATGAGCTAACACCTCCGCCGTTTCGAGCGGATGGACGAAGTATCGCTGACGCAGCCAGACGACGCCGTCGCGGAAGAGTGCATAGCGCTCGACGACTGGACCATGGTCGGCGCTATCGTCGAGGCAGGCGTAGCCGGCGCGGACGGCATCGTTCCAGAGCGGATACGCTTGCGGGTCCTTCAGGTGCAGCACTGCGGCGGGCAGCCAGAGTCCG
>JBBSDR010001607.1:0-1979 GCA_038240465.1 Gemmatales bacterium | reverse complement strand
GGGGGGGCGCGCGGCAGCTTTTGCCATAACGGCCGGGGGGCCCGGCGTGCTCGGCCAAGACAGGGCGGCCCCCCCCCCCCCACCACGGGAAGAGCAGGCAAGCCACCGGCACCACGAGGAGGCGAGGACCTCATCATGAACAACCCTCTCCCCGTACTCTGGCGCCTCGACGCGCGGGTGATCCTGTTTCCCGTGCGTCATCACAGCCCCGCCGCTGCCCGGCTGGTCTGCGAGTTGATCGAGCGCGTGCGGCCCTCCCATGTCCTCGTCGAAGGCCCGTCGGACTTCAACGACCAGCTCGATGAACTCTGGCTGGCCCATCAGTTGCCCATCGCCATCTACAGCTATCTGCGCGATGCCGATGGTCTTTCGCGCAGCGCCTATTATCCCTTCTGCGAACACTCGCCCGAATGGCAGGCAATTCAGACCGCTCATCAGCTTGGCAGCATTGTTCGCTTCATCGACCTGCCCTGGAGCGACGTCGCGCGCGAGGAAGGCGAGCCGGCCAATCGCTACTCCGATGGCGATCTCCTTCGCAGCCGCTATCTCGACCGCCTCTGTCAGCAACTCTGCGTCGATGACGTTCACACGCTCTGGGACACACTCTTCGAGTTGGATGGCACGCTGAGCCTCGACAACTACCTCCGCCGCTGTCATGAATGGTGCGGACACACCCGGCTCCTCGAAGGAACGGGCCGCCTCATGGATCGGCGGCGCGAGGCGTTCATGGCGTCGATGATTCGCCAGGCTCTCGCGGAGTCCAATGGCCGAATCGTCGTCGTCACCGGCGGCTATCACTCGCTCGCCCTGCATGCGCGGCTCAATGGCGGCGGACCGGCCGGCATTGACGAACCCGCCGAGTGTCCACTGACTCCGCTCGAAGCGGGCCAGGAACGCGGCATCTCGCTGACGCCTTACTCCTTCGAGCGACTCGATAGCCTGAGCGGTTATGACGCCGGCATGCCGAACCCCGGCTTCTATCAGCGTGTCTGGCTCGACCGAAAGCAAGGACGCAGTGACACCCATATGTCACTGATGGCCGAGATTGCGAAGAAACTGCGGGCGCGCAGCCAGACGGTCAGCGCCGCCGACCTGATCGCCGCCGAGACGACCGCTCGCGCATTGGCCTCGATGCGCGGACATGCTGAAGTGTGGCGCAACGATCTGGTCGATGGTCTGACGACGGCCATTATCAAGGACGATCTCGCTCTCACAGGCAAGCATCCGCTGCTGGACGCGATTCACGAGGTCCTGCGCGGAGGCGAGCGCGGCCAACTCGACGCCCGGACAAGACAGCCGCCTCTGTTGCGCGACGTGCAGAACCAGTTGAGTATTCACGCCCTCGAACCCCTCAAGGACCCACGCGAGGTTGAACTGGAACTGACCGAGGACGAGGGCCGCAATCGCAGTCGAGTGCTGCATCAACAGCAACTGCTGGCGATTCCGGGTTTCGATCTCGTCGCCGGCAGCGATCTCGAGAAACGCGACGACCTGGCGCGCGTCTGGGAGCGCTGGAAGATTACGGCGTCGTTCGACTTTACCGCGCGCTGCATCGAATCGGCCCGCTACGGTCCATCGCTCCTGGAAGCCGCCGCGGGCAAGCTCGACGAGGAATCGCGCGGCATCGAGCGCGATGCCGGCAAGGCCGCTCTGCTGCTGCTCCGCGCCGCGCTGGCGGGCTTGCTCGGGCAGGCGGTCCAGTTGTTCGAGCGCGTCCGCGAACTGGTACGCTCCGATGCGGATTTCTTCAGCGTCACCGCTGCGCTGGGCCATCTGCTCTACCTGTTCAAGTATGACGCCGCTCTCCAGACAGCAGGACACGAGGATATCGGCGAGTTGCTGAAGGAGACCTACGAACGAGGACTGTGGCTACTCGAAAGTCTCGGGCAAGTATCAGGGCGCGATCGGGAAATCCTTGACGGCATCGGCGCTCTGCGGGAGACGTTCGAGCGCTGCGAATCGCTGCTCAACTTCGATCG
>JBBSDR010001606.1:0-1994 GCA_038240465.1 Gemmatales bacterium | reverse complement strand
GACCGTTCTTCTGGTTGGCGCTGGCCCTGCCCCATGAGGGATTGCAAACAAGCCTGGCGGCCCAGGAACACAAGACGATCCTCTGGCTCAAGCTCGGCCTGCTCATCGCGCTGGGCGTCCTGCTGGCCATGTTCCTGTCGCGGCGGCTGACCCGGCCGCTGGCCCGCATCACCGAGGCCACACGCGAACTGGCACGGGGCAACTTCGACGTCGATTTGCCGGTCACGGCCGGCGACGAGATCGGCATCCTGGCTCGATGTTTCAAGGACATGACCGAGCAGATCCAGGTCAACATCGCCTCCAAACGCGAGGAGGAAGCCCGGCTGCGCGTCATTCTGCGAACCGCCGCCGAGGGCATCTTCATCCTCGACGACCAGGGCAAGATCCAGTTGCTCAACCAGGCCGCTCAGCGCATCTTCGGCTACACCGATCGCGAACTCGAAGGCCGGAACGTCAAGGTACTCATCCCCAAGGAAGTGCAGGGGTTGCCTGTCGCGGGCAAGGCTGTCGAGACGCCATCGGCGATGGAGAGCATTCGCGTCGGCCGTATCAACAACAGCACCCACGAGGCCGTCGGCCAGCGCAAGGACGGCACGCTGTTCCCGCTCGAACTGTCGGTAAGCGACGTCCCCATCGGGGATCGCCGTATCTACACCGGCATCGTGCGCGATATCACGGAGCGCAAGCGTTCGGAAAAAGAGATTCGCGAACTGAACGAGCATCTGCGCGCCCTCAACGAGCAGTTGGATCGGCGCGTGCGCGAGCGGACGCAGCAGCTGCAGCACGCCAACAAGGAACTGGGCGTCGCGCGCGATCAGGCCCTTGATGCGAGCCGGACCAAGAGCCTGTTTCTGGCGCAGATGAGCCATGAACTGCGGACCCCCCTGAACGCCATCAAGGGTTACACCGAGATCGTCCTGGAGGAACTGGAGGAACGCGGCCTGAGTGAACTGGCCGTGGACCTGAAGAAAGTCTTGACGTCGGAGCGGCATCTGCTGGCCATGATCGGCGATCTGCTGGACTTCTCCAAGATTGAGGCCCGGCGGCTGGATCTGGAACTGACACGCTTCGATATTCACAGCATGATCGACGAAGCCGCCCGCGAACTGCGACCCGAACTGCCGGCCAGCCGCAACGAACTGATCGTCCGCTGTCCGGACAGTTCGGGAACGATGTATGCCGACCGCAAGCGCGTCCATCAGGTGCTGTTCAACTTGCTGGAGAACGCCAACAAGTTCACGCAGGGCGGCCGCATCGATCTGGAGGTGGAGCGCGAATCAAGGCCGGCCGGCGACAGCCTGGTGTTCCGGGTGCGCGACAGCGGCATCGGCATCGCGCCGGAACAGCACGCGAAACTCTTCAAGCCGTTCAGCCAGGTGGACGGCGACACGACGCGCAAGTATGACGGCACCGGGCTGGGGCTGGCCATCAGTCGCAGTTTCTGTCTGATGATGGGGGGCGACATTCTTGTGGAAAGCGAACCCGGCAAGGGTTCGACGTTCACCGTCCGCCTGCCCGCGGAAGTGACCGATGCGACGACGGAGACGACGGCGGCCATTCTGGTCATTGAGGAAGAGACGAATAGCCGGGACGAAATGGTGCGCTTGCTGCGTCAGGAGAGTTATCGTGGAGTGGCGGCGAGCAATGGACTGGAAGGGCTGCGCCTGGCGCGGCGGGTAAGTCCGGCGGCCATCCTGCTCGACGTCGGGCCAGCGGGACACGACGGCTGGGACATTTTGGCCTCGCTGAAGACCGATCCGGCGACGGCACGCATTCCGGTGTTTGTGTTGACCAGCGCGGAGGATCGCGGTCTGGCCCTGGCGGTGGGCGCGGCCGATCAGCTGACGCGCCCCCTGGACCGCTCGCAACTGGCGGCGATACTGGGGCGAATCCGCAATGTCCAATGACCAATAACCAATGACCAATGACCAATAAATCCGATACATCCTACTCCGAGCGAACACTCGACGGCTAGTTGGTCATTGGTCATTGGT
>JBBSDR010001605.1:0-1997 GCA_038240465.1 Gemmatales bacterium | reverse complement strand
GAATCTTGGCGAGCCGAGCCGCGTAAGCGGCCGGGTGCGGGCCAGCTTACCCGGCCGCTTACGCGGCTCGGCTCGCCAAAATCCAGAGCTGCACCCCGGCGCTCGCGAACGATGCGGAAACAGAAATGCCCTCGCGGTTGACTCGTCCGGCTGCTAGGATGCATTGAATAGGAACATGGCTCCGGTCGTCTGAGACGAGGAGACTTCGCTGTACCATGGCCGCCGTCATCTCCATTCCACGTCCGCTTGTCGCGCCCTGCGAGCCGGACGACGATTGTCTGCTGGCTCGCTTCGCGGCGGGCGAACGGACCGCTCTGGAACTACTCTTCCAGCGCTATCGGTTGCCGGCCTATCGAGTGGCCTATCGTTTGCTCGGCCATGAGGCGGACGCCCTGGACGCCGTTCAGGAAGGCTTCATCAAGGCACTGACCCACCTGGCGGGTTTTCAGAAGCGGTCGAGCTTCAAGACCTGGCTGCTGCGGGTGGTGTCCAATGCGGCCCTCGATCTCGGCAGACAGCGCGGCCGGCGCGAGTGCCTCAGTCTCGAGGCCGCCGAACTGCGCGATCCCGATCTGTCGCTCCTGATGGTGCCGGACGAGACGACGGCCCGGCTCGACCGGGCGGAGTTGCGGCAGTTGCTCGACCAGGCCCTGCTCGCGCTCTCGGAAGCGCAACGGCAGACATTCGTCCTCCACGCCGAGGCCGGCCTGTGTTATCGCGAAGTGGCCGAGGTGATGGGCATCTCGATCGGCACTGTCATGAGCCGGCTGTTCTATGCCCGGCAAAAACTGCGGACTTTCCTGGCCCAGAAACTGGCTTCCCCTGCTGATTCCGCCCCCGCGGGACGCCAACCGCCAGCGTTAAGGTGATCATGACGCCGCTGCACAACGACAAGCATGAGCCGGACGAACTGTCGCCTCGCGACGCCGAACTGACGGCGTATCTCGACGGCGAACTCGCTCCGGAAGCACGCGCTCGCGTCGAGGCCTGGCTGGCCGCGGAGTCGGCCGCCGGCAATGACGTCGAGGCCGATCAACGACTGCGCGACCTGTTCGAGGAAGGGGCCATCGAACCACCTTCGCCGCACAGGTGGCACGCTGTCCTCGATCGAATCGAGGCGGCGGCCTGTCCAGCCGGCAAGGGGCGAGCCGCAAAGGTCTGGCGGCTCGCGGCCTGGTTCACGGCGGCGGCAGCAGTGCTGGCCGGAGTCTGGCTGGGCGGCGCTCAGTGGTTCCGTCCGGGTCCAGCGGACGACAACCCACGCCCGGATACGGCCGCCATCGAGGTTTTCCAGGTCGTCGCCGAGCGCGACGTGGTTATCGACGACATGGACCCCTTCGACGTCCGGTCGATTGTTCGCGGCTCTGTCCCGCGCACGGTCCCTGCGGAAATGTTCCGCCGCCGGGCCTTGGAAGTGGCAAACGCCGAGGAAGTGGCGGTCATCACGATGGACGGCAACGATACCGATGTGCTGGTCGTCGGCGAAGCGCCGGTGATGGGTAATCTGGTGATGGCTCGCCGCGGCGAGGTGCGCGTCGATCACATCGTCTCGCAGGGCCGGGAATCAATGCGGCCTTATCTGCACGAACCGGGCGGCAGCGGCATGCCCATGATTATGGTGCCGCTGAAGACTGTACGCCGAGACTGAGGAATACTCATGCGACACACATCGGCTCTCGGCATCCTCTTCCTGGCCGTCACGCCCCTGCTGGCCTACGAGGACCCACCCGCCTCCGAGGTGAAGGTCAGCGTGGTCGCCATCCTCGCCAGCGATGACGGCCAGGTCGATCCGCGTCTGAAGAGCATCGCCGACGAGGTCCGCAAGCTCAATCCGCAGTTGACGGGTTTTCGTCTGGCGAAGATGACCTGCAAGCCGGTGTCGGTGCGCGGGTCGGAGTCGTTTGAACTGGTGGCCGATCAGCAGGCGACGATTACCGTCATGAAGCCGGCCGACAAGAACAATCGCGTCCAACTCAAGATCAGTCCGCCGACGCTGG
>JBBSDR010001604.1:0-1999 GCA_038240465.1 Gemmatales bacterium | reverse complement strand
TCGGTCTCCAGCAACAGGTTGAGCCGGGCGACGCTGCTGAGTCCCCCGGCGGGGATCGCGAAATAGCCCAGCCGTGAGGCCGTCTCGAAGGCCGTCCAGAAGCCGAGAAACGGCCCGAACGAGAATGGGAAGAATAACCGATCTTCGGCCCGTATTCCCGCCATTGAAAACATCATCTCCCAGTTGTCGAGCATCCAGTTCCACGAAGCCAGCGTGTCGAGCCAGCGCAGCGGTTGGCCCGATGTCCCTGACGTTTGATGCAGCCGGCTATAGCACCGCCGCGGGTAGGTCAACGCACTTCCGTAGGGCGGTTGGCCGCGCTGGTCGCTGAGCAGGTCCTCCTTGGTCACGAAGGGCAACTCTTGCAGGTCCGCGAGCGAAGAAACCTCCGGAGCGCATGCGAAGCGCTGAGCCAGGAAAGCGTTTCGCGGCAGGACTTCCTCGATCATCTCGCGCAGCCGCTCGAACTGGAGTTGCTCCAGTTCGGAACGCGGCAGAAAGTCGCGGCGCGAGACGCTCATGGTGCATGGGTCCGGAGATCGTTTGACTCACTTGATCGTGTAACAGAACAGGTATTCCTGATCGCGAATGAACAGGTGTCCGTTGGCGATCACGGGAGGAGTCCAGTTCTGCCCGCTGACGGATTTCAACTTCGTCTTGGCCGGGATCATGAAGCGGCCCTTCTCATTCCAGGGAGTTGGGGAGGCCTCGATCAGGACGACTTCTCCATCCTCCTCGCCGTGGCAATAAAGATGGCCGTCCGCATAGACGAGGGAGCCGGTCCCCAGCGCTTGCTTGTCGGCCCAGACCCGCTTGCCGGTCTTGAACTCCTGGCAGACCCAGCCGACCTTGTCGGAATGGCCGAACACATGGCCATCAACCAGGACGGAGCCGCCCACGCTGTTCTTCATGACCTTGGTCGCAGCTTGCTTGTAGACTCCCTTGGCGCTGAACGTGCCTTTCTTTTCCGCGATCTGAATAAGTTCGCAGGTCGCGGGTCGATAACCGGCGCTGATGTAAACGTGGCTGTCGTGATAGATCGGCGTCGGAATGACGACGTCGCCATAGGCCGGCTCTCGCTCCCAGGTCCAGAGCAGTTTTCCCTTCTCGGCATCAACCCCGGCGAGGCCCTTGTTGTGCAGGACGATGTACTGCCGGACGCCGCCGATTTCGGCAACGATGGGCGAGGAGTAACTGGCCTTCTCCTCGAGGTCGGTACTGCGCCAGATCACCTTGCCGGTCTTACGGTCGAGCGCGGCCAACGCTCCAGCAGCGCCGCCGGGATAACAGATCAACTTGTCGCCATCAAGGAGAGGCGACCAACAGAAACCCCAGCCCGTTTTCTTCGGGCCGCCGCCGATGTCATTGACGTCGCCATTGAGGTCCTTGAGCATGCTGACGCGCCATACTTCTTGTTTCGTCTTCGTATCGGCACAGATCAGATCGCCGCCCCCGCCCAGGGCGTAGACCAAACCCTCAGCAACGGCTGGTGCCGACCGCGGCCCTCTGCCCCACTGGTTGCCCTTGAAGTCGAAGAGCGGACCGATCTTGAGCTTCCAGAGTTCCTTTCCATTCGTGGCATCCAGGGCGAAGAGTTCCTCATCCTCACCGCGTCCACCTGTCAGATAGACGCGATCGCCGACGACAGCGGGACTCGAATAGCCTTCGCCAGCATTGGCGAAAGTCCATGCAAGTGCGGGGCCTGCCTTGGGCCACATCTTGAGCAGGCCGGTCTCGGGCGAGTGGCCATCTCGCTTCGGTCCGAGGAACTGCGGCCAGTCCGCGGCGGACAGCAGGCTGCCGGGACACAGCGCCAGCACAATGGCGCAAAGATTTTTCATCGGTGGAGTCCTCAGAAGCTGTAACTCTGAGGCGAGCCGGGAGCGTAAGCGACCGGAGTGCTGCGGAGACTCAGGCGAGGCGGGGGGGGGTTGGGCCGGCGTTTGGCGGCGGGGGGGTGCCCCGCGGGGCGGGGCCCGGCGCGCCGGTCGCGTGCACG
>JBBSDR010001603.1:0-1999 GCA_038240465.1 Gemmatales bacterium | reverse complement strand
GGCGATGTCGCGCCGTCGCGCTCCGAGTTGGGAGCGCGTGGCCCGGCAACGCTGCACGCGCTCCGCTCGAAGACTCGCGTCGCGGCTAACCGCGTCACCCCTTCCCCAGTGCCGCCCGCGCGCGTTCGATCAGACCATTGTCCTTCTCATTCGAGCCGCGCAGGTGGAACATGCTCGACGCCAGGAAGTTCGCCCGCCACGCCGGCGCGATGTGATAGTAATCCTCCAGCACCGCCGAACTGAACTTGTAGTCGTGCGCGTCGTTGCCCTTGGCGAAGATCAGCCGCCGTGCCTCGGCCATTAGCGGTTCCGCCGTCTTCGCCGTCTCCAGATAGGCCAGCGTCTTGCGCGCGGCCTGCTCCGGATTCTTGCTGACGTCCGCGAAGATCTCGTTCAGCCCTTCCTTGCCGACTTCCGCCTTTTCGAGCTTATCGACGAACAGGGCTTTCTTCAGGTCCATGCGCTTGCGGAACATCGTCAGATAGGCCGCCGCCTGCAGCAGGACATACTTGCGCGAGTCCTCGTCGGCCGCCGTCTCGAAGGCATAGTGGAGGGCATTCACCGAGGTCACGCAGTGCAGGCCGACGATGCCGGGCTGGCGGGCAAGTTGTTCGCCCGCTGTCAGGAACAGGCCGTCCCAGATGGACGACGGATCGACGTTCTTGCTGAGCAGTTCGACCACCAGGGCGCTCGCCGCCGCGGCAGGGGCAGTGCGCATCGTACTCAGGAGATCGCGCACGGCCGTCTCGCTGCGATTGCCCTGAATCCAGTTCTTGCGAATCTTCTTCAGCCGCGTCAGGTTCTCGCGTCCCGGCACGTCTGCCTCGTAGCTGTTCTTGGCCGGGTTTCCCTCTTTGGTGTGATCGAGCAGCGCATAGGCCAGCGAACGCATCACCGGCTCGGCGTGACGCCAGCCGATCGCCTGCAGGGCGCGCCAGGAATTGGCGACGTAAATCGCCTTGTGGCCGATGTCGCGGAAGTCGCGCGCCCCGTAGCGCCAGAACTGCTCGATGACGTCGCTGGCGCCGAAGTTTCGCACCATTGACGTCACGGCCGCATCGGCGCCTTCCTCGTCCCAGGCGTCCATCGCCTCGACGAAGCGCTGTTTGGCCTGATGCGAAGGCGGCAGTTTGCCCTCGGCCACGGCGCTCATGCGCCAGTCGCCCTCGACCTTGTTGCGCGCCTGACTCGCCTTGAAGTTGTCGAGCGACCAGAGCAGCGGCAGCCAGCGGTCGCGATCCTGAGCGGCCTGCGCGGCGAGGTGAGCGGAGTTGATGACGAGGACGGCGTGAAACTTGAATCCCACCGGACGAGGTTGAATGCCGCGGATGCCAGCGAGGAAGTTGGCCGTCAGAAGCTGTTGATAGTTGGTGCCGGCGCGGATGCGTTCGACGACGGCTTCCAGGAGTTTCTCGCGCGGCGTGTCCTCGACCAGGCGGACGAGGGGTTCGATGTCGGCACTGAAGCGGACCAGGCCGGGATTGACCTGCACATTGGGGTCCGGGACGGCCGGCAGCGCCCGGAGGAAGTCGAAGGAACTGAGTGCGGCCGAACCGGCCAGGCCGGCGGCTACGAAGCGTCTCCGCGAGAAGGATTGTGCCATGAGTCTCGTCCTCCTTCAACGGCCGGGCTGGGGCCGGCCGGATGCTCCGCCCGTTCCTTCAGTTTCACCGCGCGATAGATCAGCAGGCCGACGCCGCTCAGCAGCAGGTACGGCATGGCGACCATCAGGTAAACGCTGACGTGATAGGCCCGGGCTTCGAGGAACGGGTCCTTCTGCTCGCTGGGGTCCTCCGAACCGGAGGGCGCGACGACGGATTCCTGTCAGGAAGGACAGGCATAGACGGCGCGCGACGAACCAAGGAGAGCCAGCAGAGCCAGAAGTCCCAGAAGATGGGTGATGCGATTCATGCCGTTATTCTATACTCGACACGGGAAATTGGTTAGCCGCGACGCGAGTCTTCGAGCGGAGCGCGTGGCGCCCAACCGCCGGACGCGC
>JBBSDR010001602.1:0-2001 GCA_038240465.1 Gemmatales bacterium | reverse complement strand
GATCATGGCCCGCCCGCTGCCGGCCCTGGACCTGGGCGTGCAACTGGACGAGGCATATCGTCTGCTGCTGGCTGGCAATCCGGGCGTGCTGGCGACGGCTGGCGGTCAGGTCGTCGGCATCATCACGCGCATCGATCTCGTTGAATACTGGCGCGCGGTCCGAAAACCGCCTCGATGAAGGAGCATCTCATGAAGATCGATCCCGCGGCGCAAGGCTTCTCGACTCGAGCCATTCACGCCGGCCAGGAACCCGACCCGGCGACGGGCGCCGTCATCACTCCCATCTATGCGACCTCAACCTATGCCCAGGCGGCGCCGGGCGAACACAAGGGTTACGAGTATTCGCGCAGCGGCAATCCGACCCGGACCGCCCTCGAATCGTGCCTCGCCTCGCTGGAAGGCGGCGAACGCGGCCTGGCCTTCGCCTCGGGGCTGGCGGCGACGACGGGTGTACTGTCGATGCTGCGTCCCGGCGATGAAGTGGTGGCGGCGGCCGACCTCTACGGCGGCACTTATCGTCTGCTCGAACGAGTCTTCAAGCCGTGGGGCATCGTCGCGAGCTACACCGACGACGCGACGCCGGCCGGCTTTCAGAAGCTAATCACGAAGACGACCAAACTTGTCTGGATCGAGACGCCGACCAATCCGCTGCTGCAGATCCTCGACATCAAGGCCATCGCCGAACTGACGCACAAGACGGGAGCGATCCTGGCCGTCGATAACACCTTCGCCTCACCCTATCTGCAACAGCCGATCGCACTCGGCGCCGACATCGTCGTTCACAGCACGACGAAATATCTCGGCGGCCATTCCGACGTTGTCGGCGGCGCGGTGATCGGCAAGCGCGATCTGCTCCAGCCCATCGCCTTCTACCAGAACGCGGCGGGCGGCGTCCCCGGTCCGTTCGACTGTTTCCTGACCCTGCGCGGCATCAAGACGCTGGCGCTGCGAATGGAGCGCCACAGCGCCAACGCGCGCGCTCTCGCCGGCTGGCTCATCGAGCAAGCGCCGGTGGACAAGGTGTACTATCCCGGTCTGAAATCGCATCCCTATCACGAGCTGGCAACGCGACAGATGCGCGATTTCGGCGGCATGATCAGTCTGCGTCTGAAGGGCGGCGGCGAGGCGGCCCTGCGTTTCCTGAAGAAAACGAAGTTGTTCAGTCTGGCGGAGAGCCTGGGCGGCGTCGAATCGCTGGTGTGTCATCCGGCAACGATGACGCATGCGAGCATCCCCGCCGAGATTCGCACGGCACGCGGCGTCGATGACGGCCTGATCCGGCTGAGCGTCGGTATCGAGGATGTGGACGACCTGCGCGAGGATTTGCGACTGGCGATGGGATGAACTGGGATCAGTGGATGATGTGCTGGCCTGTAAAAGAAGTGTTCGGAGTCAGAATGATCTCACGAAATGGATTGACGAGAGACACGTCGAAGTATTGAAGAAAGCCGGTTTGACCGAAAACGTACCAATGAAGAGGACGCTGGACGAAGCCGACTGTCGCATCCCACTCGCAGGTTTCTCGAGTGTCTGTCAGACGGATGCGGACAGAAGCGTAGCGATACCGAAGGATGCCTCCGCTGAAGCTCCTTGCTTCGCCTTCCGGAGCATCTGTCAAATCGATTCCGAGAGCAACGGCTTTGTCGGCTGGCAGGATGGTGTCGTCCGCCCCTGTATCGAGGAGAGCATCACGGACGATTCCTCCTGCCGGAGTGCTGAAGATGGCGGCGAAGACTGGATAGAAACGATGCTTGACGCCTCCCAAAGGATAGACGGGCCGATGCATTCGCACTTGCATGAATGGAAAATGGAGAGCCACGCGCAATCCCTCTCTACCCCTGAGCTTTTGGCCATGCCGACAGCCCGCGAGACCGGCGCGTTAGGACCGACGGCGAAATAACTACCCTCTTTCTTGCCGCTTGCGGCTTAGCGGTTCGCCCGCTAAGCCGCCAGCGGCGGGTAGTTATTTAGCCATAGGGTCTTAGCTGCGGGGCGTGAGGG
>JBBSDR010001601.1:0-2006 GCA_038240465.1 Gemmatales bacterium | reverse complement strand
TGTGGTTCCAGATCGCCGAGGGCATGAAGGGCATACTGGTGCGCGACGAAAAGCGCCTGCCGCACGTGTACATGCTCACCCAGGCAGCATCGCACTACTACCAGGTGATGACCCGGCACGACCGCGAGCCGGTGTTCATCGGCCGAAGTATTTGATCCTCATGCATCACCAATGACTTCTCAACCCTTCGCGTGTGCAAATGCAAGATTGAGGAATACGAACATTCATTGAGGAATCGTAGTTGAATGTGCATTTGCAGGGGGGCCACATCATCATTGCAGCAGGGCAAGCAGCGTCGCTTCGGCAGGGCATGCCGCCGCCTCTTTCTCAACGGCTAGGGCTCGCAGCGTTTTGTACCAGGCGACCAAAGTGCCTATCAAAGAGTTCGACAAAAAGTTCGACGTACCAACCTTTGGGGCTGCCATCGTTGTCTGATCGGCGAAAACGGCATAGACTGGCGAAAGTTTGGGGTTCGACAGGCCTTCCAGGGCGTCATAGCTTACCCCCTCTGGCATGACCAGTGACTGGAGCCGGTTTTGCAGATCCACAGGCCATTTTTGCCAGAGTTCGACAGCCCGTTCGATAAATGCGCAACAGGTCCCCAGGACGGCCTCGGCCTCCAACTCTTCGGTTTCTACCGTATTCCGTGCGATCAAACTGAGCGTCAGTTCTTTGTCCACACGCGCGAAATCGCGCTGAAGATCCGTTAGGAGGGCCGGCTGATCCTCGGACGCCTTCATTAGATCGAGCAAAGATTTTTTCTCAGCACGGAGCGCAGTGACTTTCTCCTGCAATTGACTGCTCTCCGAGCTGAGCGTGCGATAGTTCTCTTCCCACATTTCAAGGACAATGGTCCGGAAGGTTGCAAGCAGCTCGGGCGAGGGCGTAACGTCACGGAGCAAGTCCAGGAAACGCTTGTGTGCTTCCGTAGCCGGAACGCGAAAACGACACTCCCGGTTGCGGCAATCATAGTACGGAAAGCGCCTTCCATTTTTCTTCACTGCCGCATAGCTTCGGACTGGGTGGCTGCATCGCGGACAGAGGAGAAAGCCGCGGAGCGGGAATTCACTGTGGTGGGTTTTTCGAGGGAGGCGACGGGCAACAGTATTTCGGCCATCGAGAACTTGCTGGAGCCGATACCACTCGTCAGGGGTGATTGGGCCGTCAAACTTGGCTCTGACGAATTGATTGCTAGTCCACTCTTCACACAGCAATCCGCCGTAGGCTGGTCTTCGACAGATCTTATTCCATCCCTGGCTGGAGATAGGTTTTCCAATCCGATTCCCGATATTGCCGCGAAGCCCCTTCTCGGCGAGTTCGGCGGCAACCTCTGCGAGGGTGAAGGCCCCGGTGAGCTGCTTTTGCAACCCGTAAGCAAGGAGGTCCCACTGCCGTTTGTCGGGATGCGGTAGGAGAATCGGCTTTCCATTTGCCGTCCGCCCGTTGACGAAACCGGTCGGGGCGGCCCGGCACCAGTAGCCCTCCTTCGCAAGGATCTTCTCGACCCCGATAGTGCGGTCCACGCGCAGCCGGTTTTCAAAGCGTGCCGTCGCCGCCAGCATGCTCTCCATGAGCTCGCCGGCCGGGGTCGCGTCGATCTGCTCGGTGGCGAACTCGATCCTGAGGCCGTGCTTGGCGAGGAACGCCTTCAGGGCGTAGTAGTTGCCTACCCCGCCGCGGGAGAGCCGGTCCACCTTCCAGAACACGACGACATCGATCTCTTTTTTCCGGTCGATGAGGTGGTTGATGACACCGTTGAAATCGACCCGCTCCTTGTCGTCGGCGGTTTCGGCGATGACGTACTCAGCGAGAAGCTTGTACCGCCTGCTGCGGATGTATTCGTCGTTGCCGCGCCGTTGGTTCTCGATCCCGTCGCCGGCGGTGAGCTGCTTGCGGGTCGAGACGCGAAGGATGGAGACAGCGTTCTGCATTTCCGGTGGGCGCTGTTGTACAGGCGCCTGGCCGGAAATGCACTTGCCTTTTTGGCTTCTCTGAGCGCTCATCTC
>JBBSDR010001600.1:0-2007 GCA_038240465.1 Gemmatales bacterium | reverse complement strand
TGTGGCCGAGCCTCCCTTGCTGAAGGACAGGGATCCCACTTTGCCGAACATCGACTCGTCCGCCTTCACCCACGTCCCGACCAGTCGGGAGGTGTTGCCCTCCTGCACGCGCGGCAAGGCCATCAACCCCAAAAACAGCACCAGGCCCAGAACGACAATGCCAGCCCTCAAGGGCAGGATGAATCGAAGAGGGGGTACATTGCGCCGGCACAGGATGAACAGTTGCAAGGCCGGCAGCGTGATGAGCAGCGTGTAGAACAGCAGCACCCAGCGCGCGTTCAGGCAGGAGAGCGCGTAGACCAGGACGGGCGAACCGCCAACGATCGCCCCCAGTTGCGACATCTGCTCGAAGCCACTCTTCGCATGGATCGCGCTGAGGCAGGCGATGGCGAGTCCGAGGATAACCAGGATCGGCCCGGTCAGCCAGTAATGGATCTCGTTGCCGATCAGAAAACTCGACATCAGCGAGGCGAGCAGCGTCGGCAGGAACAGGGCCACCAGCAGCGACCGCCACTGCCGGGAGTCCAGACCGAGAAACTCCTCTCCTTGAAGCTCTGGCTCCCCTGGCACCGGAGACGCCGCGCCGGCTGTCGCGGTCGCACCGGGTGTGGCAGGTTGATCGACCAGTTTCCTTCGCAAAAAGCCGAACGTGAGTGTGACAAGGCCCGTGACGACGCCGCTTTCCCAGACGCGGTCCCAGATGCCGCCGCCCGACGGTGAATCGCCGCCCAGAAACATCCGCCAGACGATGACAACGAGGACCGCGGCGCCGAAGATCATGATGGCGATGCGAGTGACCAGCCGCAGTTGTCTCCACGAGGCAAAGAAATCCTGGAACGCCTTGCGCCACTCCTCGGACAGAAAAGGCAGCAGCAGTCCGGACAGGCCGCCCGGTTTCGGGGCCGCCGGTTCACTCGCTTTGGGGGCGTCGAGCGGCGGCGGCAATTCGGGGAGTGGCGGAAGTTCCGGAGGGAGCGGCGGCACCAGCCCATCGACAGCGAGGGCCGGCTCCCATTTGGCCATCCCTTGCTTCCAGACCATGTCCGTGGGCAGGAGTTGACCGGAAGCGAGGCACTCCCGGAGTTGAATCTCGCTGAAAGGCCCGATGCGCTGGTTGTTCTTCGCGTAGTACCACTCGGTTGACACGGCAAGCGTCCTCTCTCGTACGAGACGGATCAACAGGCTGAGAGAAAGAAAATCCTTCAGGGAGGGGATTATCTCACGCCGTTCGCCGACAATCAACAGGCAGAACGAGATAGCCCGCCTTCGGCGGTCATCTCGGCACTGGCTCGACGGCTTCAATCATCCCGCCATGACCAGTTCGCCGGCGTCGAAATTGACCGCTTGGTGGAATACCCGAAACATGCTAAGATTGCAGCAAAGACCAACGAGGAGGCCGAAATGACGCCAACACTGGATGCACTCTATCAGGCTGCGCTCGCCCTTTCCGAGGACGACCGCGCCGAGCTTGCTGACCGGCTCCTCGACTCACTGCCGCCCGATGTCCCCTCGCAACTGCACCCTGCCTGGCGCGCCGAACTGCGGCGGCGTGCGGCTCAGGTCGATTCGGGAGAGGTCAAGCCGATCCCGTGGCAAGAGGTCAGGCGGCTGGCGTGGGAGGCGCTCGATCAGGAGGAGACGCCTCCCAATGGCTAATGTGGTCTTTCATCCCGACGCCCAGGCCGAATTCCAGGCGGCGCTGTCCTGGAACGGGCAGCGGAGCCGAAGGGCCGCCCAGGGCTTTGAGTGCGAGGTGGACCGAGTCTTGACCGTGTTGGCTTCGTCCGCCGAGCGCTACCCTTTCCACGATGACGTCTACCGCGAGGCGATGCGGACACGGTATCCCTACAGCTTGCTTTATCGCCTCGAGACGGATGGGGACGTCCTGGTAGTAGCGGTGGCGCACGCTTCACGGGAGCCAGGCTACTGACAGGGACGAGCCTGACCCCCATCCGGAATATTCCCCGCCGATCACCAGCCGTCCGACATGCGGACCTTGTCGGGATC
>JBBSDR010001599.1:0-2008 GCA_038240465.1 Gemmatales bacterium | reverse complement strand
TCGACGAGAACCTGCGGAGCGCCTTCCCGCTGATTCCCAATGCGCGGATGCGGATCTTCCAGATTCCCGATGGCACCACGAACACGTTTGCCTTCGTGGAGGCGGCCAAGCCGGTCATCTGGACCAAGCCGGACGATATCCTTGTCGATTTCAAGGAAAAGATCCTGCCGACAGTCGGCGGCGTCTTCGAGGATGGCTTCCACGCTTCGCTGTGTGATGGCTCTGTCCGCTTCCTCCGCAAAAAGGAAGTCACGGAGGAGTTGCTGAAGTCGGCCATCACCACCAACGGCGGCGAGATCACGAACTGGCCCGGTACTGCCGACGAGGACGAGGACATGCCGCGCCGCTTCAAGGGGAAAAGCGGCTACAAGGACGGAGGGAAGTGGGAGAAGAAGGAGTCAAGGCCGGTCGAGAAGAAGGATGACTTCCCCCGCGTTAAAAAGGAAATCCCATCCGAGAAGGAAGACCCCTTCCCGGATTCTCCGCCGAAGGACGATATCAAGAGGGTCGATAAGTTCGAGAAGCCGGTAGACAAGTTCACCGACAAGAAGTGACATTCGGTCTTTGCTGCTTGCGGCCTGGCGGGACCCGCCAGGCCGCAAGCGGCTGGTTCTGCTCAGCGGCCTCGCCTTTTCCCAACGAGGATCGCTCATGTCCCTGCACGAAGCCATCCAGCACATCCACGCCCGCGAGGTCCTCGACAGCCGCGGCACGCCAACGGTCGAGGTCGAGGTAACCTGCGCTGGCGGCGCCAGGGGCCGGGCCATCGTGCCATCCGGCGCGAGTACCGGCGCCCACGAGGCGAAAGAACTGCGCGACGGCGATAAACGGCGCTTTGGCGGTAAGGGCGTACGACAGGCTGTGCGCAACGTCCTCGACGTCATTCGTCCAAAGCTGCTCGGCCAGTTCGCCTCGCAACAGGAACAGATCGACCGCGACATGATCGCCCTCGATGGCACGCCGAACAAATCGCATCTGGGCGCGAATGCGATCCTCGGGGTATCGCTGGCCTGCGCTCATGCGGCGGCGGCGGCCCGGCAGATGCCGCTCTGGCGCTATCTCGACACGGACAATCGGGCGAGGATGCCGTTGCCGATGGTCAACATGATCAGCGGCGGTCTTCACGCCGGCGGCAACCTCGACTTCCAGGACTTTCTGCTGCTGCCGATTGGCGCTCGCAGTTATTCCGAAGCGCTGGAGATGAGTGTCGCCGTCTATCGAGCGCTGTCGCTGGTGCTGCGGCAGCACGGTTTCGAGGGCGTCCTGGTCGGCGACGAGGGCGGCTTCGGCCCGCGCTTGCAGTCCAACGAGGAGGCGGTGCATCGCGTCCTGGAGGCAATCTCCCGCGCTGGCCTGACTCCGGGCAAGGATGCGGCCCTTGCAATTGATGTGGCCAGCACGCATTTCTATCGCTCGGGCGCCTACGCCCTGGGAGCGACCGAGGAGGAATGTCTTTCACGCGCCGAGATGGTGGAGATGCTGGCGCGATGGGCCGAGCAGTATCCGATTGTCAGCATTGAGGACGGCATGGCGGAGGACGATTGGCAAGGATGGAAGGAACTGACGGCCCGTCTCGGAGGACAGGTCCAGTTGATCGGCGATGATTTGTTCGTCACGAATCCGGAGCGGCTGAAACGAGGCATTGCCGAGAAGACAGCGAACGGCGTCCTGGTGAAGGTCAACCAGATCGGCACGCTGACGGAGACCCTTGACGTCGTGAAACTGGCGCGGGAGGCGGGTTATCGGGCGGTGATTTCCGCTCGCAGCGGCGAGACAGAAGACGCGACGCTGGCCGATCTTGCCGTGGCGACGGGCGCGGGCCAGATCAAGATCGGCTCGATTGCCCGCAGCGAGAGACTGGCGAAATACAACCAACTGCTGCGAATCGAGGAAGAACTGGGAGCGGAGAAGTTCTGGAAATGGGGTTAGCCGCGACGCGAGTCTTCGAGCGGAGCGCGTCCGGCGTTTTCGCGCCACACGCTCTTGGTTAGCCGCGACGCGAGTCTTC
>JBBSDR010001598.1:0-2009 GCA_038240465.1 Gemmatales bacterium | reverse complement strand
GTGGTCAGGACCGTTTGCATGACCGGGGCCAGTTGTGTTAGACTGAGCATAAGAAAGCTCCTGGAGCGAAATGTGTTGTGATAAACTCATTTTACCAGGGGCTTTCTGCTTGACAAATCCCTTAACCGGATGCGTATGGGGGCATAAGCCCCCTGTTTCGGCCGGAACAGGAGGCTTACGTCCCCGGCTCGACGGGTGAACGCTGAGCTGGCCAAGCAAGTCGGAGCCGGACCGCGGCAGCGATGGACGCTGCATCAGGTCGCGCAGAATGTCGGCCAATGTGACCGAACCGAAGTAGGGCATGCACACGGCCTGGAGCGCGCCGGAGCGGTGCATCGAATACAGCGGCACGATGTGCGTGTGCTGCAACTGGGCCAGCGTTTGCGATTCGCCGCCGACGTCCGGAGCGATCTTGAGGGCGACCAGACGATTGGCCAGTGCTTCCTGCCGGGCCAGGTAGACGCGGCCAAACGCTCCTCGTCCCAGTTCTTGGACGAGGTAGAAGTCGAGGAACGTGTCGCCGGCGGCGGGCAGGCCGGTCAATCCCTCGGCCAGGCGTTCGGCGGCGCGGGGGTCAGCCTGATGCAGATCGTGAAAGATTCGCGCGATGGAGACAGCGCGAAGAGTTTGCAGCCAGGAGTGAACGTCGGGTGGACGGTTGCCGGCCTGGCGGCGAAAGTCGCGATACGAGTGGGCGACGCTCAGAAGACTGTTGTCTACCTCGGGGCGCTGGCCCGGCCAGTCGTGGGTGTCCATGCCGTAGGTCTGCGCGTAGAGGAGCGGGTCGGGGTCCTGGCCTGCCTGGCGGCGCAGCCGATACTCCTCGAAGGCGACCGCACGGCGCTGGCCGGCGTCGGCAAACACCTCGGGGAAGCGGAGAAAATAGCTGTTGAGCGCGCGGGGTTGACCCGCTTCCCAGCCGTGTTCGAGTTCGACGCGGACCAGTTCGGCGATGATTTGCCGGCGAAGAGGATGGCCGGCATCCGGGAGAAAGTCAGCGAGTTCAGGCCGGCCAGCGCCGGCAAGGGCTGACTCGAAGGCGGCGACAAGATCATCCAGCGTCGGGGGAATCGACATCGGCAGCAGGCTCCTCGGCGTCGGGGGACTCCAGCAAGGCACGGAGACGAACGCGAACCTCCTGCAAGTTGCGCTCGACGGTGCGTTTGGAGCGTCCGACCTGCCTGGCGATCTCGGCCACTTCATGGCCCTGGATGCGCAGTTCGAGCATCTCGCGCTGCGCGGCCGGCAGCTTCTCCATCGCCTCGGCGACGGTCAATTGCAGGATGGTGAAGGCCACTTCGTTCTGCTGATCCGGTATCTCGAGCGGCGTCCCGGCCGTGCGGCGGACGTCGCGTTTGCCGGCGCGCTGAAAAGTTTCCTCGGCGCGGAGACGGTTGAGGGCGATCACGAGGAACAGCCCCCAGAGTTCCTCGCCGGCGGGAACGTCGTACTCGCCCTGCTTCACGCGGCGAAAGAAGCGGCGAAAGACCGACTGAACGAGGTCTTCCGGCTCGACGCGCCGCTGCACCTGCGGCGAGCAGCGGGCGCGGATAAGCGCATGCAGGCGCTGCGCATAGCGCAGATAGAGTTGCGTGGCGGCATCCTCACTACCTCCGCGCAGGCGACGGAGCAGGGAATGATCGGAGGCCGATCGATCGGGGTCCGGAGTGGGGGCGGTGTCGCGTAAATCCATGACTGTCCCGTCCCATGAGAGAGGAACGAAACGAGGGGCGGATGTCCGCCAGGAAGTTTCCTCTCCATGCGAGTGTACCTGCGCCCAGAGAGTTCTACAAGCGAGCGGCGGGGTTTCTCCCCGCTGCTATGGGCGAGCGGCACAGCGTAAGCGTGCCGGTGAAGGCGAGCGGCACGGCGTAAGCGTGCCGGTGAATCGGACAAACCGGGGCGATGGGGCGGGCGGAAGGCAAGCCGGTTGTTCGATTGACCCCCACCCACACACATAGGTCCCCCCCCCCCCCCGTTGGGGGTCCTTTGGTTGGTTGTATAGTTAC
>JBBSDR010001597.1:0-2011 GCA_038240465.1 Gemmatales bacterium | reverse complement strand
GGCGGGCTGTAGGGCGTCGGCGTGTGCGCTCCGTTCAGACGGCGAATCGGCGCGTCGAGGTCGTCGAAGCCACGATCGGCAACATGAGCCGCGATCTCGGCGCCGATGCCGCAGGGAGCGAACGTCTCGTCCACGATCAGCAGCCGGCCCGTTTTGTGGACGGATTGCAGGATCGTCTCGACGTCGAGCGGCGCCACCGTTCGCGGATCGATCAGTTCGACCGAGACGCCTTCCTTCTCCAGCACGGCGGCTGCCTTGAGCGTGTGCTGCACCATCAGGGCCAGCGCGACGACCGTCACATCGTTTCCCTCGCGCACAATAGCTGCCTTGCCGAACTCGATCTCGTAATCCCCCTCCGGCACCGGCCCCTTCAGGTTGAGCAGTTCGCGATGTTCGAGGAACAGGACCGGATCGTTGCAGCGCAGCGCGCGCCGCAGGAGTCCCTTGGCGTCGTAGGGCGTCGAGGGGACGACCACGCGCAGACCGGGGAAGTGTGCGTAGAGGGGATAGTAACTGCCGGAATGATGCGTCGCGGCCGAGTGGCCGATGCCGATACAGCCGCGCAGCAGCAGCGGCATCTTCAGCCGGCCGCTGCTCATGTACTGCATCTTCGAGATCTGGTTGATGATCTCACCCAGGGCGTCGAGGACGAAGTCGGCAAACATGAAATCGACGAGGGGCCGCGTTCCCGTCATCGCCGCGCCGCCGCCGAGGCCGACGAAGCCACGCTCGCTGATCGGCGTGTCGCACAGTCGCTCGGGGCCGTACAGTTCGTACAGTCCGAGGGTTGTCTTGAAGTTGCCGCCGCGTTTGCCGATGCCCTCGCCGAGGACGAAGATCGTCGGGTTCCGCGCCATCTCATCGGTGAGTGTTTCAAGTGTGGCCTGCGAGTAGGAAAGCTCGCGGCTTTCCGCCGCTTGCGGCTTGGCGGGGGCTGGCGCTGGCGCTGCGGCGAAGACATGATTCGTCGCCGTCACGGGATCGGGCCAGGAACTGCTCTCGGCGAAGCCCCGGGCGTCCTCGACGATGCCCTGCACCTCGGCGTCGATGGACGCCAGGTCTGCTTCCGTCGCTTCACCTTTCTCGATCAATCGTGTCCTCAGACGCAAGATCGGGCAGCGTGTCTTCCACTCCTCGACCTCTTCGCGAGTGCGATAAGTGTAGTCGCCCATGCCCTCGGCGTGAGGCCGGGTGCGATACGTCTTGCACTCCAGCAGAGTAGCGCCGCCGCCGTCGCGCGCCCGGAGAATTGCCTCGCCGGCCGCCTCGTGGACCGCCAGCACGTCGTTGCCATCGACCTGAATCCCGGGCAAGCCATAGTAGACCGCTCGTCCCGCGACCTCGGTGTTGCCGGCCGAATACTCGAACGGCACCTCGGTCGCGAACTGATTGTTCTCGCAGACGAACAGCACAGGCAACTTCCAGATGCCGGCCAGGTTCAGTCCCTCGTGAAAGGCGCCGTTGTTGGAGGCGCCATCGCCGAAGAAAGCGACGCCGACGTGCTGGTTCTTCAGCAGCTTGAAGCTGTACCCCGCGCCTGCCGCTTGCAGAATGCACGGCCCGACGATGCCGCTGGTCCCCATCATGCCGACTTCGGGAGAGAACAGGTGCATGCTGCCGCCACGGCCCTGCGAGCATCCCGTCGCCCGGCCGAACAGTTCCGCCATCAGCTCGCGCGGCGGTACTCCCTTCGCCAGCGCATGCCCGTGGCCACGATGGGTGCTGAAGACGACGTCGTCCTTGCTCAGATGAGCGCAGACGCCGGTCGCGATCGCCTCCTGACCGACGTAGGTATGGCAGGCGCCGTGAATCAGGCCGCGCTGATGCGATCGAGCCAGTTGCTCCTCGCAGCGGCGGATCAGCACCATCTGGCGATACAGGGACAGAAGTTGTTTCGCGTTCGGCGCGGGCATGGCAAGTCCATCACGAGTAGATCGAGGCCAGCGGCGGGTTCGTCCCTGCGGCCGGGCCATCGAGCTTGTCTCATTGGTAGCGACACAAGTATAGATAG
>JBBSDR010001596.1:0-2019 GCA_038240465.1 Gemmatales bacterium | reverse complement strand
GGCTGGCGGCTGGGCGGTGCCTACCCCTCCGCCCACCGGGGCAAGCCTCTCCTCGAAGGAACGTCCCGCGCAAATGCTCTTGCGCCCGAATCGCCTCTTTGACATCTCGAGGCCGTCCCCTTATACTGAGACTGTTTGCTGCCTACCTTATGCCCACCTCTCCCAAGCTGGGAGTCCTGCCTCATGCGATTCCTCGGATATCTCCTCGTCTGGAGCGCTGCGCTGCTGCCCTCCGCTCGCGCGGCCGAGATGGACGGCATCGTTTTCTTCGAGAAAAAGATCCGCCCTGTTCTCGTCGAGCAGTGCTATTCCTGTCACTCCGCCGACGCGAAAAAAGTCAACAAGCTTCGCGGTGGGCTGCTGCTCGACACGAAAGCCGGCCTTCTCAAGGGCGGCGACACCGGCCCTGCTCTCGTCGCCGGCAAGCCCGATAACAGCCTGCTCATCCAGGGCCTGCGCCAGGGCGACGAACTGCGCATGCCTCCCAAGGGGAAATTGCCTGCGAACATCGTCGCCGACTTCGAGGCGTGGGTCAAGATGGGCGCTCCCGATCCCCGCGACGACAGACCGATTGCCGCCGTTCGCGTCATCGACATGGAACAAGGACGCAAATTCTGGGCCTTTCAGTCTCCGAAACCGAGCAATCCGCCAACAACCACGGCTGTACACTGGTCCAGAAGTGACATCGATCGCTTCCTACTGGCCGCAATGGAGGCGAAGAACCTCAAGCCAGTGGCGACGGCCACGAAGCGCGAACTGATCCGCCGTGTCTCGTTCGATCTGACCGGAATGCCGCCGACGCCACAGGAGATCGACGGCTTTCTGGCGGACGACTCGCCGGCTGCATTCGCCAGGGTTGTCGATCGGCTGTTGCAGTCGCCGCACTATGGCGAACGCTGGGCGCGTTACTGGCTCGACGTGGCGCGCTTTGCCGAGGACCAGGCGCACACCTTCGCCGTCACGCCGTTCACGCAGGCATTCCGCTATCGCGACTGGGTCGTCAAGGCGTTCAACGACGACATGCCCTACGACCGCTTCGTCAAACTGCAAATCGCCGGCGACCTGATGCCCGATGCGCCTGCCGATCCATTCGGCAAGTACGCCGGACTCGGCTTCCTCGGCCTCGGCGTGCAGTATTACAAGAACACCGCCGCGTTGCAGGCTGCCGCCGACGAACTGGACGACCGCATCGACACGCTGACGCGCGGCTTTCTCGGCTTGACGGTGTCGTGCGCGCGCTGTCACGATCACAAGTTCGATCCCATTCCGACGAAGGATTACTACTCGCTGGCCGGCATCTACAACGGCTCCGACCTGAAGCCCCGGCCCATCGCCAGCGACGCCGACATCGACCGCTTCAAGCAGGGCGAGCAGAAGATCAAGAGCAAGGAAGGCGATATTCAGAAGTGGCTCGGCGAGGTCGCGAAGAAGACCGGCAAGAAGAATATCCCCAAGGATCAGGAAGCCAAGCTGCTCGACGACGAACAGAAGAAGCAGATCGCGGCCATGCGGGCCGAGGTGGAGACGTTGAAGAAGGCGATGCCGCCGAAGCCGCCGGAGGTCCACGTCCTCGTCGGCGGCGGTAAGGAGATGAAGGTCTATATTCGCGGCAATCCCAGCCAGCAGGGCGAGCCGGCCCCCAAGGGCTTCCTCCAGGTGATGCAGGCCAAGCCACCGGACAAGGGCGAGTTCAGCCGGCTCGAACTGGCCAACGCCATCGCCTCGAAAGACAATCCGCTGGCGGCGCGCGTCATCGTCAATCGCGTCTGGCAGCATCATTTTGGCCGTGGACTTGTCGGCACGCCCTCGAACTTCGGCATGCTCGGCGAGCGGCCAACGCATCCGGAACTGCTCGACGCGCTGGCGGTCCGGTTCATGGAGGGCGGCTGGTCGCTCAAGAAACTCCATCGCGAAATCGTGCTGACGGCTGCCTATCAGCTATCGAGTGTCAACGATGCGAAGAACGCCGAGATCGACGGCGACAACAAGTATCTGTGGCACTTCAATCGCCACCGGCTC
>JBBSDR010001595.1:0-2020 GCA_038240465.1 Gemmatales bacterium | reverse complement strand
TATCGCGCCACACGCTCCGCTCGAAGACTCGCGTCGCGGCTAACCGCAAGACGTCATCACCGTTGTGGAGGGCTTCCCCATGTCCGCCCGGTGGGTCACCTGTTCTCGATGTCAGGTCCGCCACGATTCGCGCCCGCATGCTCGTCGAGTCCGGCAGCGGCGCCCACACCCTCGCCCTGCGCGAGGCAGATCGACTCCTGAAGACGGAGCCGAAGAACGCCGATGCCCTGCGCATCCGCGCCCTATCGCTCGAGGAAATCCGCAAGACGCTGAAGACAGCAGGGGAATGAGGAGAATCCCGGACCATGCCACGCGACCGCTATCCAGTATCGCGCATCGACAGCATCACCAGCACCCTGCACGGCGTCGCCGTTCCCGATCCTTATCGCTGGCTCGAAACTCCATCCAGTGTCGAGGTGCGCGACTGGGTAGATCGCCAGACCGTCTGCACGCGCGCCTGGCTGGATGCCGTACCCGGACGCGAACGGCTCGCCTCCCGGCTCGCCGTTCTGCTGGAAACCGACAGCATCGGCACACCGGCGCCGTTCCGGGGCCGCTACTTCTACATACGCCGTACAGGGAAGCAGAATCAGTCCGTCCTGTTCGTCCGCGAGGGCTTGCAGGGTGACGATCGAGTCCTGTTCGACGTCAACGGGCTGGCCGCGGATGGGACGGTCGCGCTCGACTGGTGGTATCCCAGCCGCGATGGCCTGCTCCTGGCTTATGGTCTGTCGAGCCACGGCAGCGAGCAATCGGTGCTTCGCATCCGCGACGTCGTCACCGGCAGCGATTTGCCCGACATCATCGAGCGGACGCGGGCCTGCGCGCTGAGTTGGTTGCTCGACGGCTCCGGCTTCTATTACACACGCTATCCCGCTCCCGGCAGTGTGCCGGCTGGCGAGGAGGTTTATCATCGCCGGGTTTTCCTGCACAAGCTCGGCTCCGATCCCACTCACGATGCGGAGGTGTTCGGCGCGGGCCGGCCGATGGAGGACTGGCCGGACGTGCGGCTCTCGCCCGATGGCCGCTGGCTGCTCGTTTCCATCTCGAAGGGCTGGTCGCGCTCCGAAGTCTACTTTGCTGACCTGCTCGATCCCGACAAAGGGTTCGTTCCTTTCGTCGAGAAATCAGAGGCGAGGTATCACGTCGTCGCCCGCGCCGATCGCTTCTACGTTCACACCAACGAGGGCGCGCCGCGCTATCGTCTTTTCGTCGTCAATCCGCTTCAGCCCGAGCGGGAATTCTGGAACGAGATCATTCCCGAGAGCGAGGAGGTACTGGAAGGTGTGGCGGCGGTCGGCGACGTCCTGGTCGCGGATTACATGCACCGGGCGACCTCGCGGCTGCGGTTGTTCGACCGTCTTGGAAGGCCTTTCAGTGAGGTGCCGCTGCCGGCCCCCGGCACTATTGCCGGCATTGGCGCGGAGTGGGACGGCGATGAAATCCTCTTCGGCTTCCAGTCCTTCACGCTGCCGCCGAGCATCTATCATCTCAAGTTGGCGACGATCGGGCAGCGCTGGTCTCCGAAACCGAAATTGTGGGGCCGCGTTGAGGTGGACCTCCCCTTTGACGACTACACGGTCGAGCAGGTCAGTTATCCCTCGAAGGACGGCACGCCCATCAGCATGTTCCTCGCGCATCGCAAGGACGTGAAACAGGACGGCAATGCGCCGGCGCTGCTCTACGGCTACGGCGGCTTCAACATCAGCCTGACTCCCTCCTTCAGCGCCTCGCGGTTCGTCTTTCTCGAACGCGGCGGCTTGCTGGCTATTGCCAACCTGCGCGGTGGCGGCGAGAACGGCGAAGCGTGGCATCAGGCCGGCATGCTCGACCGCAAGCAGAACGTCTTCGACGATTTCATCGCCGGCGCGGAGTGGCTGATTGCCCAGGGATGGACGACGCCGAAACGCCTCGCGATCCAGGGCGGTTCCAACGGCGGGTTGCTCGTCGGTGCGGCCCTGACGCAGCGGCCGGACCTCTTTCAGGCGGTGGTCTGTCAGGTGCCGTTGCTCGACATGAT
>JBBSDR010001594.1:0-2026 GCA_038240465.1 Gemmatales bacterium | reverse complement strand
GTATCATCGGTAATCCTCGTCACCCCGTCGAATTCTCTGCCTTAACGGCCGCGCAACCACATGACCAAGCCACGAGCAAACCGGCGGAGACGTCCGCCTTTCAGGCGACGCTGGCGCCTCTCCGCAAGGCGATCCGCTTCGTGCTGGAGTTCGGGCGTGATGGTCACCATCACCACTCCCGGTGCGGCCACCACCGCTGGCACGGTTTGCAGTCCCTGCTCACAGCGCTCGGGGTGGTGGGCAGTGCCTGGATGAACCAGGCAACCAGCGCAGTCAAAGCGAGCCCCGTGTTGAGTGCAGACAACCTGGCCGTGGCTGTTGAGGACCGGGTTGAGCTGCAGGTTCTCATCGGGACAGTTGTCGAGAAAGACGACGATAGCGTCCTCCCGCCTAACGAGGATCAGCGGGACGCGCCCAACCTCGGACACCTGGAGTTGTAGTTCAATCGGGAAGTCGATCGATGCGAACTCCGGACTCTGGGATTTCTCGCTCATCGCAACAATCTCCTTCTCTGGTGGGACCCGAAACCGGCAGCTTCAGTCGATGACCCGGCAGACAACCTTGCAGGCGCTATCAAAGCGCGTGGGATCAAGAAGCCAGTCGTGCAGTTCTTCCAGACCCGCAAGCTGGTGGGTGATGAGCGGACGGGGATCGATACGTCCTTCCACCATCCAGCGCAGCACGTGGCGCAGAAAGCCGACATGACCGCGGCTGTGAACTACCTTCACGCCGTTTGTGATGCACTGGTCCTGCGGCATGACGGAATTGCGGCCGGTCCGCGCCAGGCGAACGAGAACACCGGCGGGTCGTAGTCCAGTGAGCAAGTCGCCTGTGCTGGCCATGCCACAGACATCAACTGCCACAGCGGCGCCCTGTCCGAACAGTTCCGGATAGTCCCAGCCATCCAGTTCATCGAGGTCGAATGCGGACACGCCGCAGCGGGACAGGGCGGCGCGACGGGCGGCCAGCGGTTCGATCACGACGACGGGATGGAAGCCCAGCGCGCGACCTATCACACCGACGCAGGCCCCGAGCGGCCCGCCGCCGTGGATGAGCAACGATCGTTCTGCACGCGGTGTCAGGCATCGCAAGGCTTCATGCAGCGCCTTGGCCGCCACGCCGAGTGGCTCCGCCAGGCAACCGTAGAGCCAAGCGTCCTCGCCGAAAGACCGTGCCAGACGGCCCAGAGATTGGAGGCTGCTTGCCGGCACCACCGCGAATTCCGAAAAAACGCCAGCCGCTTCCAGTCCGATCAGGTAGGCGTGGGGACATGCGTTCGGCGAGCCCTGGCGACAGACCGAGCAGTGGCGGCACGGGATCAGGCTGTCGCCGGTAACGGCGCGGCCAACCCACATCGAATCAATACCGGGGCCGACGGCCACGACTTCGCCGGCATACTCGTGGCCGAGGATCTGTCCCCCGGTTTGCTCCCAGCCGGTTGCGGGAACGGACGAGCAGCACCAACCATCCTCATCGCATTGGACCGCATGCACGTCGCTGCCGCAGACGGCGACATAGTGGATCCTCACAAGGGCCTGACCGGCTACTGGTCGAGGAAGCGGCACCTGGTCCGCGTGTACGGAAACGTGGCGGTACTTCCCCATGGCGCCGGACTGGGTAAGCTCACGCCGCTCAAGGCTGGCGCAGATCGTGAGGGCAGTCATCGCGCCCGGCAGGTTACTGCGGAGCGGACGGTTGCTCGTAGCCGGCAGAGTGCGGCGGGACGGGCGGCTGAGGATGGTCGGAACCATGCGAATGTCCTCCGGTGTTGGCCTTGAGGGAAGTTGCCGTGACAGATCAGAAATTGCGGCCAACAGCGTCAGCGACGCGGCGGCACTCGGCCACCAGTTTGCGGAAGGCAGCGAATGTTAACGACTGCTTGCCATCGGTCAGAGCCTGCAAGGGATCGGGGTGGACCTCAATAAGCAGACCATCCGCTCCCGCGGCGATGGCGGCGCGCGCCATAGGGACAACCAGGTCGGCCCGGCCCGTGCCATGGCTGGGGTCAGCGAGCACAGGCAGGTCG
>JBBSDR010001593.1:0-2030 GCA_038240465.1 Gemmatales bacterium | reverse complement strand
CGCGCCCGGCTTCGGCCGCATCGTGCAGGGCCAACCGCTCCCAGAGCGTATTGCGATTCGCCGGCGTCTGCGCCTCGTCGCGCTTCGCCAGGTTGTGAAACAGCACTTTGCCATCCTCGCCGGCCGAGACGAGCGTGCGGCCATCCGGCGACACTGCCAGAGACAGCACCGCTCCTTCATGGCCGGACAGACTGCGGCGGCGAGTGCCGGTCGCCAGTTCCCAGAGGCGGATTTCCTTGTCCCTGCCGGCGCTGATGAGCGTGCGGCCATCGGCTGTGAGTGCCACGGCGTAGGCTGCCTCGCCGTGAATGGGGAACTCGCGCCAGACACTGTCGCCGGCCGCGGAGGTGCGCCACAGACGAATCTTGTCTCGCATCGCGGCCACGATGAGCCGGCCATTCGCCGAAAAGGCGAGGTAATCGAGTTGCCCGGAAGTTTTGCTCAGCGTCCGCAGTGTTTCGCCACTGACGACACTCCGCACTTGAAGCGAACCCTGCCAGTCCTCGGCGACAGCGACGAGCTTGCCATCAGCAGAGACAGCGGCCGGATTGGAACCGAAGTTGGACCACGCGAACTCGCGCGGCGCCGGGCTGGACGGCAGTTGCCATAACAGCGTCCTTCCCAGCGAACGAGCCAGTCGTCAGCCGAGGAATTGTCCGTCCCCAGTCGTGCGAAAAGTGCCGGTTCGGCCGCTGCCCGAGGTGGCCAGCACCTTGCCGTCGCCCGACAGCGACAGCCCCTCGACATCGCCGGGACCGGCAGTGACCTGAGCCGTCTCCTTGCCCGTGCGGAGGTTCCAGAAACGGACAAGACCATCCCGGCCGCCGGTCGCCAGGGTCGCGCCGTCAGCCGTCAGGCCGAGGGCGAGAGCGCCGTCGTGATGAGAGTGCCAGCGGCGCACTTCTCGTCGCGCCGCCGGGTCCCAGAGACGGACCGAGCCATCGCCGCTCGCGGCCAGCAGCGTTCGGCCGTCCGGCGTGAAGGCGACCGCGTAGACCGGTTTGTCGTGCGGCACCGCTTGCGGCTTCGCGGGTTCAATCGCCTGGGCCTGAAGTATTGGCGTCAACGCAAACAAACTCAGCAAGGTGATACGCCAGGGCTGAAACATCGGTCATCCTCCACGGGTTGTTCAACGAGCCAGGGCGATTCGAGCCAGGGCGTCGCGAGCGGCACGGACGTCGTCGGGACGGCCGTGACGTTCGTCGATCTCATCCTGAAGCAGTCGCTGGACCTTGTTGCGGACCTCCGCCGTCGCCTTGCGGCACAGGCCGGGAAGACACTGATACAGGCTCGCGCGCTGGCCGGGAAGCGACAGCCGGGCGCACTCCGCGACAAGTTCGGCGGCCCGCGGTTCATGCAAGCTCTCCAGGGCCGCCGCCGCCCGGACCACTTCATCCGTCATGGGCAAGGGGGTTGGTGCCGGAGCGATGCCCTTGCGCAGTTGATCGTGGAATGTCTGGAGCTTGGCAAGCAGCACGCCGGCGGAGCGCGGATCGGGACGGCAAGCCAGGACACAACCGGCCGGCTCGTCCACTCCTCCCGCCTCCGCAGCGAGAAGTTGCTGGTAGACGTGGGCCGCATCGCTGCTGCGCGAAGCAGCCAGGATCTGCACGCAGCGCTCGACTCCCGGCAGGTGTTCCCGTTGATAGCGGTCGTCCACGCGCGCGATCGAGTTGAGCGACCAACTGCCTTCTTTCTGAGAGATACAGGCGAGGTATTGCTCTCCCGGTTCGGCTTTTTCACGGAATTCGCAGCAAAACTGGCCGGGAGGTTGTCGCGTCTCGTCCTTGAGGACACGTTCGATCCGCAATGGATAGACCGTCGCGCCGTGCTGCCGAAAGGGGGCCGCCGTGCGGACCAGGGCGACGAGGTTGGCCTGCACGACGTCGGCGTAAGGCTTCTCCTCCAACACATCGCGCTGGGCCAGGACGACCGTTGCCGGCCGCCCATCAGACACGTCAACGCTCGCCTGGCGCAGCGAACTGAACGCGATTCCCATCGCCAGCAGCAGTGCGGCCGCCGCGAGCAAT
>JBBSDR010001592.1:0-2031 GCA_038240465.1 Gemmatales bacterium | reverse complement strand
TCAGCAACGCCGCGAGTCGATTGCGCGTCACAATCGTGGTCCGGCGGCGCGAAGGACTGCCGGGATATTTGCAGGCCAACGCTTCGTCCTCGGCCAGTTGCAGCCTGGTCGCGGCAATCTCCTCCTCGATCGCCTCGCCTTCGTGGTCCCTGGTCCGCAAGGCGTAGCCCAGGGTCTGGATCACGCGGATGTGCTGATTGCGCAGCAGGGCGTTGACCGGGTCGCGCTGGAGCAGTTCCGCGCTTGTCTGCCTGAGCGTTTTGAGTTCGCGGACCGCCTGCGTCAGGTTCTTCTCCGGCGATTCACCGACCCATCCCAGGGCCGCGAGCATCCTGGCTCGCAGCATGCGTGTCTCGACGATCTTGGAGAGCAAGTGCAAGTTCTCCGCATCGCCCCTCTCGGATTCGGCCAGAAGGACTTGCTGATCCAGCACCGGCAGGAAGCCGCGCAGCACTTCGACGAGTCGCTCGCGCGACAGCGGCCCGGCATCCTCGATGACGTCGGCCGTCTTGAGCTGGTAGAGCAGGACGGAGCGGCGCCAGCGGATGTTGAGCGGGTCCATTTCGAGATAGAACTTCGCCCGTTTCAGGGCCGCCTCGATTTCCGGCTTCGCTTCCTTGCCGCGCCCCAGTGTCTGCAGCGTCCAGCCGACGTATCCCTGGGTATCCACCATCTCCAGTTGCAGATCGGTGTCCGCGGGCGAGACCGCGAGGAACTTCTCGCATTCCTTTTGCAACTCTCGATACGCCGCGAGGGCTGCGTCGTATTTGCCCTCGTAGTAGACGTCGTCCGCGCGCCGGCGTTTACCACGGACATAGCCTGGCTGCCAGTGGACGGACGCTGGCGCCGTCCGGGCCAGTTCGTCGGCCAGCTTGTAGCTCTCTTGCAGGAGCGGCTCCCCTTCCTCGGTATCCCCCTGGAGGCGGAGCAGAAAGCCCAGGCTGCCGAGGCTGCTCGCCAGGTTATTTTGCCGGGCCGGATCATCCGGCTGTTCCTTCAGCAGGGCGCGGCGCAGCGCGGCCGAGGCACGAGCGGATTCCAGCGCCTTGGTGGTCTTGCCGCTCGGCACCAGGGCCAGGGCGAAGCGGTGTTGGGCCAGGCCCAGTCCTTCGCGGAGGATGTCGCTGTCCGGATCACTTTCGAGCAGTTTCTCCCACAGGCCAACGGCTTCCTCGGCCATCGCCAGCGCTCGCCGGCTCCGGTTCATCACGAGATAGACGTCGCTGAACGAGGTGAGCATGCGGGCGCGGGCTTGCAGGACGGCCGGCAGCGGGCCGACCTTCTCGAGCAGGTGATCGTAGTTCTCGGCGATGCGTTCGAGGATCTTCTCGACGGTCGATGTCTGGGTGCCGGCCAGGGAGCGCAGCCGGACGGCCAGTTCGCCGAAGCCGATGTTGGTCTCCAGGGCAAGGTCGAAATTGCGTTCCGCCTCCTGGCGTTTCTGCTCCGCGCGCTGCCACTGGCTGACGATGCCGATCACTCCGCCGACGGTGACGAACAGCAGGGCGGCGGCCAGTCCCGCGAGGTGTGGCTTGCGCTTGCACCAGCGCCAGAGCCTCTCGACGGGACCGACAGGCCGGGCCAGGATCGGCTCGCGCGCCTGGAAGCGGCGCAGGTCCTCGGCCAGCGACAGGGCCGTGTCATAGCGCTGGCCGGGGTCCTTTTGCAGGCATTTCAGACAGATCGTTTCGAGGTCGCGCGGACACTTTGGCTGCAAGCGGCGCACGGGGACCGGCTCCTGCGTGCAGACCTGGTCGATGGTCTCGACGATGCTCGCCGCCTTGAACGGAGGCCGGCCGATGAGACACTCGTAGAGGATCGCTCCCAGGGCGTGGATGTCCGCGGCGGGGCCGACGCGCTCGCTCTGTCCGCGCGCCTGTTCCGGGGCCATGTACGACGGAGTGCCGAGAATGGCCCCGGATTGCGTCTGGCTCGAATCGACGTCGAGGCGCTTGGCGAGACCGAAGTCAGTCACTTTCGGCACGGCGAGCGGGGTCAGTAATGACCCCGGTATGTTAGAACCGGGGTCAT
>JBBSDR010001591.1:0-2031 GCA_038240465.1 Gemmatales bacterium | reverse complement strand
GCGGGTAAGCAACCTAATCCACCGAAGCACCAACTGGCCGCGTTTCCGTTCAAGAAGTCGAACCAACAGGGAACTGCATTGGCGCATCAATCGGAGGCAGCCGTCATCGCCCAACAACGCCGGGGAAGTTCGGTAGCCCCCCTATCGGAGATCAAGCCTAGGGCGCATGGAGATACTCGACCGTTGAAGCTCGCTCATGTCCAGGCGATTGCGGAGTCCCTCCCGGTTCAGGGTCTTCTCCAACCGGTAGTCATTGATCGAGAGTCCTTTCTGCTGGCGGGTGGGCATCGGTTAGCGGCCGTCATGCTTCTTGGTGTCGTTGTAGGTAAGGTGGACGAAGCGGCCTTGCTCGCGCAGCCCTTCCTCCGTCCAACGACGACCAACGAGCAGATTCTGGCGGCGGTGGCCACCCTAAAGGAGCACCGAGATGAAGAGCAGCTCCAGCAAGCGTGGAGGCAACACTTTGAGTTAGGTGTACCTGTACGCCAACTGGAGTTGAATAGTCGCGCAGAGGACGACGTGCAGATCGCGAAAGCGGTCGAGATGATCGAGAACGCCCAGCGGCTGAACTACACCACCGCAGAGATGAAATCGATTGTGGAAGATTACCGGGGCCGCGGCTACGTCGAGACTACTGGGCGCCCAAAGGTGGGGACCCGGGCGCTTGCTCCAGCTCTCGAGGTGGTGTTCGGAGTGAGCTACAACACCGTGCGGCGCCTGCTCGAGCGGGAAGTATCGAAGCCAAAGCGGTCTATCCCGGCGGCGTCGTTCGACGGCGTCCTTACCTGGGCATCGAATTGCCGGGATTCCGGACAATTGAACCAGGTGGCGACCGTGGTTGCGGAATCGCTGTCAGCCCTTGCCCAGCAGGGGGAGGGGACTTCACTCGGCGCATAGACCGGGAACCGGAAAGGTGCCCATTGGGCACCTTTCACCTGCTTGAAGTCCGCAGCTGGAAAAGGTGCCCAATGGGCACCTTTTCTTATTTTACGAGTCCTGCCCCCGGTCGAGATACCGCTGAAGCGCCAAGGCAAGTTGGGCAGTTTCAGGATCAGTACTTCCCACAGACAGGTAGTAATCCAGTGATTCAGCGAGAGCTTCCCTTGCGGCATCAGCGGCAGAAGTGGAGGATCGTGGTCCTGACACGGTGGCAGGCGTGATGACACGAAGCCCGATATCGGTCAGATCGCGTCCACCCGGACCAGGGGGAGTGGGGATCGTTGAGGGAGGGGGTCCGAGGGTACTTGAGAGCACAGACGGAGGATGCGCCACAATTTCCGACACATTACCTGAACCATCTGCACCGTTTACTCGTGGCCGGTACTGCTTAGCGGATCTCGATCGCCCACTGAGCGCACGGTGTACCACGTCTCTCGAACACTGGCAGATTCGGCAGATCTCCTGAACGAGCGTTCGCGCACCCAACGGTGGTCTGCCACGACGTTCGATGAACGTGCCCGTCGAACGCAGGTGTTCGGCGAGTTTACAGATCAGGTCGGAGGACGCGGGCTTGGGCTTGGTTCTCGTCGGAGGGGGCATGGGCGTTTTGTCATAAGGTGAGGAGGTGCCCGACCTCGTCAAAGGCCAAGCGCAGGTGCGCGATGAGCGATTCAGTGGCGGTGTGACCACCGAGCGTCTGACGGCAGGCGGCAGATTCTCCTCGGAGCCAGCGTACGGGAGGTCCTGAACCTGTTTGAGCAGTGCTATGTGCCCGTCGGCGATGGGATCATTTTTGGCGGCAGATGGCGAGTCAGTAGGGGCGATGCTCGCGGGGCGAGTCAGTAGGGGGCGATGCTCGAGGCGTGTCCTCCATGACGCGGGGCATCCGCACCGGAGGGGGCCTCGGCACGGCTGCTCGGTATGATCCCCGGTAACCGTGGTTCTGCGGCAGGCCTCGCCCTCGTCGGGCTGGACCTCGTCCATGACTTGCTTGCCCGTGAGAGCGAGGCGGCGGAAGGTCGAACTCGATCCCAGTCAGTTCCAATGGGCGTTGTTGACGAGGGTCGAGTCATGCGGGCCTGGGCCGATGGG
>JBBSDR010001590.1:0-2041 GCA_038240465.1 Gemmatales bacterium | reverse complement strand
CGCTCCGGGCTGGTAGCGCTCCGGGCTGGTTGGGGTGTGAGATGTCCTTCCGCTGGTTCATCTATTACTGCGGCATGTTCGGCGGCTGTGCGGCCTTTCTCGGCTGGGTGCTGGGCCGCTTCATGCCGTCGAACAACGAGATCGTCCAGGCCGGCCTCAAGGGCTTGCTGCTGGGCATGATCGTCTCGCTCATTCTCTCTCTCCTCGATTCGCTCTGGAACGGCGGCGGCGGACTCCCGAGAGTGCTGCGTGTTCTGGCCGCGATGGCCGTCGGCGCGTTCGGCGGCTTCCTTGGCGGCCTGCTCGGGCAGGTCCTCTACGGTTCGCTCAACACGCCCTGGGTCCTGGTCCTCGGCTGGGTCCTCACGGGCTTGCTCATCGGCGCGTCCCTTGGCAGTTTCGACCTCTACGACCGCTATCGCAAGAAGCAGGCGCTGACCGGCGCGCGGCGCAAGATGCAGCACGGCCTGCTCGGCGGCGGTCTCGGCGGCCTGTTCGGCGGCATTCTCTATCTGCTCATCCTGGGGATGGGCAAGGGCGAGTATCTGTGGACCCCCAGCGCGATGGGTTTCGTCGTCCTGGGGATTCTCATCGGCTTGATGATCGGTCTGGCGCAGGTGATCCTGAAGGAAGCGTGGGTGAAGGTCGAGGAGGGTTTCCGCGCCGGACGCGAGTTGATCCTGTCGCGGCCGGAGATTACCATCGGCCGCGCGGAGGCATGCGACATCGGCCTGTTCGGTGATGCCCGCGTCGAGAAACTTCACGCGCGCATTGTGCAGCGCGAGGGCCGTTACATCCTTGAGGACAGCGGCACTCCGCACGGCACTTTCGTCAACGGCCAGCGAATCAGTGGGCCGACGCCGCTCAGTACTGGCGACCTGATTCGCGTCGGCCGCAACATTTTGCGCTTCGCCGAACACGCGAAACACAGTTGAGACTCATTCGCGCGGGACGGCTTCCTCTGCCCGGAGACTCAGTTGTCTGGCTCTCTGAAAGAGTCGCGAGCGATCCTCTTCGAGCAACAGGTGGCTCGACCCTTGGTGCTCTGCTCCGGCTCCGTTCAGTTCAGAGCGAGGGATGAGGGCGCGACAATCGGCGATGAAACTTCTCAACTCCGGAGTCTGTGGCATCCTCTCCATCCCGTCCAGTTCCTGGAAAAGCCTGGCAGACGCCCGTTCGTCGCCCAACTCGTACTGGAAAAACGCACTCAAGGCCAACGCGGGGATGCGCTCAAGCCCATCCTGCTTCACATCCTCCACCAGGGGCCGCAGCGCGTCAATGGCTCGCTCCTGGTCCGGCTGCCGGCCTTCCGCACCTGAGGCGAGGGCGTTGGCCAACATGATCCGGACAGGGCTTGTATCCGAAGAATGGGCCGCCAGGAAATCGTATCCCAGGGCTGTGGCGCGATCCGGTCTTCCGCAACCGAGGTGCAGATAACCCAGCAGAGCAACCAGGTTCGGATTATCGGGATCAAACGTCGTGGCCCAGACAAGGTGTTTGGCGGCGAGTTCTTGCTGGCCCAGGTCCGACGCCTGGCGGAAAATCATGTAATGAAGCAAGGGGGAACCCGACAGGCCGCGCACCTGTTGCAGTAAGAACCAAAGCGTTCTCTGGTCGGCGACGTCTGCATGATGTCCTTGCAGCCCGAATTCTTGGAGGAACTCTTGCATGCGCTGGTTCAGGCCCTTCAGCCCTTCATCGCGCTCCTGTAGCGCGGGGAGCAGGTCCGGCCGCTCCGCAGGGACCTTCCCATCCGCCTCCATGCCACGGAGCAGATCCAGGACAATGGCAGCTTGCTTCCTCGCGGTTGCTCGAAGGAAGCATTCCGAGGCCGACAACCAGTCTTCGACCGCTTCCGCGTATTCTTCCGCCTCGAAGCAAAGTTGTCCCATCCTGGCGCGGCCCCTGCCGGCCTGCAAGAGGTGGTAGGCTGCCTCCTCGTAACGTCCAAGGATGCGTTTCGAGTCAGAGTCCATCAACTCGTTCGATGACTCGAGTGCCAGGTCGTGATAGGCCCGGGCCACTGTTCCGGTCATGGGTG
>JBBSDR010001589.1:0-2042 GCA_038240465.1 Gemmatales bacterium | reverse complement strand
GACGGCAATTTCAGCAAAGCCATCCAGTACAGGGCCTTGAATGTCCTAGAACCCGAACTGAACTATGTGTCCCTCGAGGCTGCGGTCCAACGGACTGGCCTCGAGTTTACAACGCCGGAAGCGGACCGCATCAATACGCCCGCCAAACTGAAGGAGTTGTTGGAGAGACTCGCGAAAATCGAGGCCTACAAGCAACTGAATGCGGGGGCGGAAAAGTTCGCTGACCAGGTCGTGGAAGCAATGTTCAAGAGTACGACGGCACTGTATCAATTCAAGGATGACGCGGCGCTGATTGAGAACATCACGATCCGGAAAGCGTCTATCGATGCCCTGCGCTCTATCAGAACACGGTCCGATGTGTTCAAGTACGCGGAACCCAAGTTCAACACGATTAAGATCACCGAGGTAAAGTCAATCAAGTCCTATTTTTATAAACTCATGGGACCGGCGGGCTCAAAGAACTGGTTCAATGAGGATACCCTCCGTTTGCGCTCGATTCAGAAGGACATGCTGACTCCTACTCAAGCCCTCCAAGAGATTTTCGCCAAGGGGGCAAGTTTGGATTGCTTGGCACGAGTCCAGTTAAGTTACTATCAGGGTCTTTGGGAGGCGTGCCTGGCCGATGCGAAGGCAAGCCTTACAACGAAGGAAGTTCCGGACCCGCCAGCCAAGCAAGTCGAGGAGAAAGCTGCAGTAGCCTTCGACAAGAAGGCCGGGCGGCTATCTCCCAAAGGAGCAGCAGGACGATATCTTATCCTGGGGTATCTTGCGAAAACGGTGGGGCTGGGGAGAGCGGAAACTTTCGAGCCGGTGACAGGTGTGGTCGGGGTTCCTTCCAAGGCGTTGAACTGGGCCGATAACCCGACGTTGGTACCGGGCGACTGGGTGAATGTACTCAACGACGCGAGATACCCGATGACGCACAATGCATTGGGGAGCTTCCCTTCCGACAACACCATCTACGCCGGCAAGAACGCCCAAAACGTGGAGACGTTCGTGGCCGGAGCTTTGGGTGTCGATCAAAAAACTGGGAAAACAACGAAATTCGAGTTCACGGCTACAGAAATCTGGGCTGAACTCGTCAAAGAATACAATGATAAAAGGTATCTCACTGGGGGAAAAATCGACGCGATCAAGAAGAAAGTGGTCGCGATCGCCAGTCCTGGCGGTGTGTTCAAGGAATAACCGCGTTCGCTCCTTTTGCTGCGTGGCAAGCCAACATACGGGCGAGTTTCTTATGTTTCGCGGACTGTCTCCCGTCGCCGTCTTCCTGTGCCTCTTCTTACTGGCGGAATCCGCTTGCGGGCAAACCTTGCCCCTCGGTGCTGTCGCTCGCCTCGGCGATGCCAATTTCTGGCATCCCCGGGCTTCAACTATTATTTTTGCTCCCAACGACAAGATCCTCGCATCCACCGGCTTCGACAATACTGTCCGTTTCTGGGAGGTTCCCTCGGGCCGCGAAGTCCATCACATCATCACGAAAGAGGCTACCCCTGAGGGCCAGCTTTACTGCCTGGCTTACTCCCCGGACGGGAAGCTGGTTGCCACGGTCGGGAAGGAAGTCTGCATTCGGGAGGCTGCATCCGAACGCATTCTCCACACTCTGTCCGGTCTCCGCACTCCCCGTCATTTGATCTTCTCTCCCGATGGGAAAATCCTGACTGTCCTGGCTGCAGATGGCTTGCACCGCTTCGACGTCAGGACGGTCAAGCTGGTGTCCCGCCTGGACGGATCGATTAACGTGCTGGCCGCTTCGCGAGATGGAAAAACTTTTGCCCTGGGTCATCACAGCCAAAAACTTGTCGAACTGGTGGACGCGGCCACCCTTCGAGTAAAGGCACGCTTGCCGGTGCCGGCGAACTGGGGTGTCCAATGCCTGGCCTTTGCACCGGGCGACCGAATCCTCGCGGCCGGGTGCATGAGCATTGGCGTTGTTCTCCTGTGGGACACGACAACCGGCAAGGAAATCCGCCGCCTCAACCTCACACTCGACGAAACCCCCTCCCTGAACCTTACGGAAGCCCCGGATAGGCTGGCGTTCT